>CACXDK010000208.1 GCA_902766345.1 uncultured Spirochaetaceae bacterium
GCATTTTTAAGAATGTCATCGTAAAAAAAGCAATTATATATGGATGTGAGAGTGCATTCGGTGCAAAGACAGATGTAGGTTCTGTAGATTTAAGAATTTTTGATGCATCATTGACAGTACGTGACATTGCTGTTGGCAATAAAGATTCCGTAATGAAAAACCTGTTTGAGGTAAAAGATTTTAACCTTAACTTTAATTTGACACAGGCTTTACGCGGAAAGCTTTATGCTCAAAATCTTGCTGTTACAGGAGTTGCCTTGAACACAGACAGAACCGAAAGCTGTGAACTTCCGGGGCGTGTAATTGATGAAGAGGCTGCTAAGAAAAAGGCTCAGAAAAATGAAGAAATGAAGGCTCTTTTAAAGGAGCGCAGCGAACTGGCACTTACGAATCTTCAAAATCAGGCATTTGACATGCTTGGCGGTTCTGATGTTGAGACTATTGTAAAAAATCTTGAATCTCAATTGAAGAATCCGGAGCTTGCAAAGTCTGCTTTGACACAGACAGAAGGTCTTGTTGACAAGTGGAAGGAAAAGCCTGTTGAGGTAAAGCAGAAGGTCGAGGATTTTTCAAAAAACGTAAAGGATTTACAGAATCTTGATGTGTCTGCAATAAAAGATGTTAAGACTTTGCAGGAAACACTTGCAAAAATAAATGATGTAATCAATCAGAGTAAGGAATTAAAGTCTTATGCAGAATCTCTTACAAAGGATGTTAAGGCTGACAGTACAAATGTTCAAAATCTTTCAAAGTCTGTGGCTGATGCTGTTGTTGCAGACAAAAACTTTATGAAAGATAAGCTTGAAAGCACTGTAAATGCATTTAAGAATGGTAAGGAACTGCTTAATAATGCTTTGGATACTATTGCTTACAGCATGCTTGGTGAATACTATCCTTATGTTACAACTGCTGTAGATTATGCTCAAAAGCTTAAGACTAATTCTCTTGTGCAGGAAGCTTCAAAGATGGCTGCAAGCTCATCATCTTCTGCTGAAAAGAAACCGACACGCGAACGCTTAAAGGGAACAACTTTCTGGTACGGTTCCGAAGCTCCTGCTGTTTTGATTGAGAATGCTCTTGTTTCAAGCGATTTCTTTAGTGTAAACGTAAAGGAAATTACCAACGACCAGAATGTTCGTGGCAAGCCTATGACTATGAACGGTACATTGACTCTTGCAGGAATTTCCAATGCTGTAGAAGCTGTTCTTGATGCACGTTCTGCAAGTACAGAACCTTTGCTGTCGATGGGCTATAAGGGCTCTGGCTTTAAGGCTCTTGTAGACGGGTCTAAGATTGCTTCTATTTGCGGTGTTCCTTCGATAGATGGCCTTGCTTCAATCGCATTGAAGGCTTCTGCTGATATAGACATGCTTTCTGCAAGCGGTATGGTCGATTTGAATCCTGTAAAGCTTTCAACGGACGGTTTTGCAAGTGAGATTATTACAAAGTATTACCGACAGGCTCTTGAAACTGTTGAGGCAATGGATATTGGATATCTTTTGGACTTTTCAAAGCTTAAGGGGCTTGATTTAAGCTTGGACGGAGACTTTGCCGATCAGTTTGCTTCTGCAATAAAGGGCATTGTTGAAAGTCTTGGCAACGAAGCAAAGCAGGAAGCTGTTAAGCGTTTGAATAAGTATATTAATTCTGCTTCTAATGAATATGTTTCAAAGGCAAAGGAATTTCTTGGTCTTGAAGGTGACATTGACGTTCAGAATACTAAGATGAGTGATATTCAGTCGATTCTAGAAAAAAAGAAGACAGAGCTTGAAGCTGAAATAAAGAAGCGTGCAAACGATAAGGTTCAGTCAAAGGTAGAAGAAGTTACAGGAAACTCTGATGCGGCAAAAGCTGCTACAGATGCTGCCAACAATCTGTTCAAGAAGTTTGGAATGTAAGAGGAACTTGCAGTTCTTTGTTAGATTTCTTTTTGGAACGTTGACATATAATGTAGTTTTATGATAAACTCATTTTAATAATCTGTTTTAATTTAGAGGAGTTCCCGATGTCAGGACACAGTAAATGGTCAACCATTAAACATGCTAAGGGTATTGCCGATGCAAAACGTGGACAGTTGTTCACAAAATTCATAAAGGAAATTTCTATTGCCGCAAAGATGGGCGGCGGTGATCCAAATTCAAACCCTCGTCTTCGTACAGCTATTGCTAAGGCAAAGGCTGCTTCAATGCCAAAAGATAATATTGAGCGTGCAATCAAGAAGGGAACAGGTGAACTTGGTGCAGCTACTTATGAAGAACTTGTATATGAAGGATATGCAGCTGGTGGTGTAGCAGTTCTTGTTGAAGTTCTTACAGATAACAAAAACCGTGCTGCAGCTAATGTTCGCAACATTTTCAATAAGAACGGTGGCAACCTTGGTACTACAGGTTCTGTAAGCCGCATGTTTGACCGTAAGGGTGTTATTGAATATGATGCAGAAAAGGTTTCAGAAGATGAAGTAATGGAAGTTGCTTTGGAAGCTGGAGCTGAGGATATTGTAAATGAAGACGGTGTAATTACTGTAACTACAGATCCTTCAAACTTTGCAGATGTTCTTGAAGTTCTTCAGGGTAAAGAGTGGGAATCTCTTTCAGCTGGTGTTGACATGGTTCCACAGGCTTACACTTCTGTTGATGCTGATACAGCAAAGAAAGTTGCTAAGCTCCTTAACAAGCTTGAAGAAGATGATGATGTTCAGAACGTATATTCTACTGTAGAATATCCTGATGGTTTTGATCCTGATGCAGAGTAAACTTTTCTAGTTTAATCTAAATATAAAGACAAAAAAAGGCGTTATGCGTAAAGGCAAAAGTCTAAGCGATTTTTGTCTTATGCATAACGCCTTTTAAATTATATGCGGAAAACAAAAAGAGTCATTGGCATTGATCCGGGGCTTGCTCATACAGGCTTTGGCATTGTGGATTATTATCAGGGAAAAATATCTCTTGTAAGCTATGGAGTCATAGAAACTTCGTCAGAAGAAGACCACAGCGTTCGCCTTTTGTCAATTTATAACCGTCTGCTTGCCGTTATTGATGAATTTAAGCCAGATGAAGCTGAAATGGAAACTCTTTATTTTTCTCGTAACTCATCAAGTGCGCTGGCTGTTGCAGAAGCAAAGGGTGTGATTACTTTATGTCTTGCACAGCAGGCAATTCCTTTGTTTAATTACACTCCTAATCAAATAAAATCCAGCGTTACAGGGACGGCATCTGCCGATAAAAAAACTGTAGAGCATTGTGTAAAGCTTTTGCTCAATCTTCGTGTTGATCCAAAGCCGGATCATGCTGCCGATGCTTTGGCAGGTGCTATTACTCATATCCATTCAAAATACATTTGACTTTATGTAGATGTTGTTCCATAATTAAATATACACTATGGAAGAAAATAAGAAGAGTAATGAATCTATAGCCGAAGACATTGGTCTGTTTGCAAAATTTTTTAATTTTCTTGTTGGCAAAAATATAAATCCTCAAATGCCAGCGTTAAAAGCTATTCATAAGCAGTTGACAAAAGCTGGCTATAAATATTACAATCTCAAAAAAGAAAAAATCCTGCCTGATTTTGTAAGATTAATATATCGTGTTTATGAATCTGTTGCCCCTTTAAGAGAATTCTTTTTACTGCGTAATGAAGAATCTTTCTATGAAGATGTTGTAATTCATGCATTTATGAGTGAAGAGCAGCTCAAAATGGAAGATTATCTTACAGAAACTTCCATTACAGAGGCTTCTAAAAGACTGTCTTTTAATGACTTGCAGCAGAATTGCTCTAAGGCTTTTGCCAATCTTAAAAAAGAATTTTCAACAGAAAGAATTGACAGAATTACTGCAATGAATTCTGCATTGGTTATTTTGCGACACTTCTGTGTTTTTGACTTTTATGCTTTTCTTAGAAAGTTCTGCTTTGATTTAAGGGAAAATAATTTTACAGACAAGCCAAAGTTTTCAGCTATGTCTAGGGATTATTTTGAAGCTCCTATATTTGACTTGCTAAACAATATTGAAAATATTATTTCGGTAGATGACTGGTCTGAGCAGATTGA
>CACXDK010000209.1 GCA_902766345.1 uncultured Spirochaetaceae bacterium
GCCATCATAAATGCCATGAACGCAAAACTTAAAGAGCTTGGTGCGGAACTTTACTTTGACACACGCTGTACGGACTTTATAACAGATGTCGCTTGCAGTACTGCAAATGGCAATGCAAACATTACAGTAAAGGGCGTTAAAACAAAAAACACAAAGACTGGCGAAGAAAAAGAGTTTATGGCGGATGCCGTTCTTTTAGCAACAGGACATTCTGCAACAGACATTTACGAAATGATTGCAAAGATAACACCTGCCGCTCTTGAAGCAAAGACTTTTGCGGTGGGCGTTAGAGTGGAACATCCCCGCCACATTATAGATGAAATTCAGTATCACGGAAAAAGAGACGAGCATCTTGGAGCGGCAGAATACCGCCTTACAAGCCAGCAGGACGGTCGCGGAGTATACAGCTTCTGCATGTGCCCGGGCGGTTTTGTTGTGCCTAGTGCAACAGGTCCAGAGGAAATTGTAGTAAACGGCATGTCTGCGGCAGGACGTAACAGCCAGTGGAGCAATGCCGCAATTGTTGTAGAAACACGTCCGGAAGACATTCCTGCTGAATTTGCAAGCCCCATAACCCCAGCACTCAATGGTCTTGTATGGCGTACTTATATAGAAAGAAATACGTTTAAATGCGGTAACGGCCAGCAAGCTCCAGCACAGCTCATGCAGGATTTTATTGCAAAAAAGATGAGTCCTAATCTTCCAAAGACAAGCTACACACCTGGCATTGTAAGCAGGGATTTACGAGAATGCCTTCCAGCGCAAATAACAGAAAGGCTTGCATCTGCATTCAATTATTTTAACAGAAGCATGAAAGGTTTTGTCTGTCCCGAAGCTCTTCTCATTGCAAGCGAAACCAGAACAAGCACCCCTGTAAGAATATTACGCAACAAAGAAACAGGAGAATGTACAGCAATCAAAAACCTGTACCCAGCTGGCGAAGGTGCTGGCTATGCAGGCGGCATTGTAAGCAGTGCCATGGACGGCGTAAATGAATGTGCAATGATAATAAAGAACCTGCATTTGCGGTAGTGTTGAACGGAATAGCATTTCTGTTCTATAATAAGACTCATGAATATAGAGCAAGAACAGGACGAACTGCCTCCAGTCGGACCAAAGACAGCTTTGGTTTCAATCATAGGACGACCATCTGTAGGTAAGTCAACATTTTTAAACACCGCCAGCGGTGAAAAAATAAGCATAGTCTCATCAGTTCCACAAACAACCCGTAATGCCATCAGGGGCATTGTAAACACATCTTTGGGACAGCTTGTTTTTGTAGACACACCAGGTCTTCATGAAAGCGAAAAAAAGCTGAACATAAAGCTTACACAGATTGCAAGCGATCAAATGAAAGACAGTGATGCCATCCTCTACATCCTTGACGCTACCCGTGAGCATGGCTCAGAAGAAGAAATGATTGCTTCAATGGCAGCACCATATAAAGACAAACTTGTCATTGCAATAAATAAAATAGAAGACAACGGTGCAAAACCTGCCGATGCAAAAGAATTTATATTCAGCACATTCAAGGATTTTCCAGAGTCCCGCATTGTCGAAATGAGTGCAAAAGACGACGTAAACGTAAATGACGTACTAAAAGCACTTTATGACATTGCCCCAGAAGCCCCCCACCTGTACCCAGAAGAATTCTACACAGATCAGGAAGTAGATTTCCGCATTGCAGAAATAATACGTGAACAGGCAATAAACAGACTTGAACAGGAACTTCCCCATGCCATCTATGTAAAAATTGAACAGCTCAACATGGTAAAGCCTAATCTTATGAAGGCACGTGCCGTTTTGTGTGTTGAACGCGAAAGTCAGAAAGGCATTGTAATTGGCAGTGGAGCTTCAATGATAAAAACTATCCGTGTTGAGTCAATAAAGGAATGCAGAAAGATTTTTCCTTACCGTGTAGATATTGATTTACAGGTAAAGGTAGATAAAAACTGGCGGCAAAGAGACGCCACCCTTAACAGACTTCTCAAATAAAATGGCAGATAAGCCTTGTAAAGAAAATCTTATTTTCTCTAACCACGACCTGTGGAACCTCGTGTGGCCGCTACTGGTAGAACAGCTTTTACAAATAACGCTTGGCATGGCAGACATAATCATGGTGTCTACGCTGGGCGAAGCCAGTGTGAGCGGAGTTTCTCTTGTAGATCAGATTAACATCCTTATTGTCCAGATTTTTGCGGCACTTGCTACTGGTGGTGCAGTTGTATGCTCTCAGTATATTGGACGTAAAAATCCAGACATGGCTTCAAAAACCGCCATGCAGCTTTTATACGTTACAACAGCAATAGCAGTATTTCTTCTGGTAACAGGAACGCTATTCCATAAAGGAATATTGCAGACGGTGTTTGGTAACGTTGAACCAGATGTAATGAGTGTAAGCCGCCGATATTTTCTTATAACGCTTTTGGCACTGCCAGGCATTGCTGTGTACAATGCTGCGGCGGCAATCTTTAGAGCACAGGGTAACTCAGGAATCAGCATGAAAATTGCCGTTCTTGTAAACATCATAAACATAGGCGGTAATGCAATTCTCATATACGGTTTTCACTGGGATGTTGAAGGTGTTGCAGTGCCAACACTTGTTTCACGCTTTGCCGCCGCAATCGTACTGTTTACATTTTTGTACAGAGCAAGAAACAATAATGCAGAAAAAAACGCAATCTGCATAAAAGGTATATTCCGCTTTCATGCAGATTTTCATCTTATGGGGAGAATCCTAAAAATTGGTGTGCCAAGCGGTCTTGAAAACTCAACCTTCCAAATAGGGAAAATTCTTGTACTGGCGCTCATTTCCTCTTACGGAACAAGTGCAATTGCTGCAAATGCTGCCGCAAATACCCTTGCCTCTTTAGAAGTGCTTCCAGGTAATGCAATTGGAATTGCTATGCTCACTGTTGTAGGACAGTGCATGGGTGCCCGCTATTATGATCAGGCAAGCTACTATACAAAAAAGATGATGTTCTATGCGTATGCAGGATTTGTCATTCTTAATGTACCGTTCTTATTGTTGTCTCACAGAATAATCAGTTTTTATGGAATGTCAGAAGAAACAACAAGGCTAGGCTGGTACATGACGCTCATTCACGGTATATGCGGAATTTTCATTTGGCCGCCTTCCTTCTCGCTTCCAAATGCCCTGCGTGCCGCTGGCGATACAGCCTTTACAATGATTGTCTCTATTATAAGCATGTGGTCTGTTCGTGTGGGAATGAGTTTTGTATTCAGAGCCACTGGCATTTTCGGACTTGTTGCATTGCTGGGACTTCCAGAATCATTCGGAGCTGTAGGCGTATGGATTTCCATGATTTTGGATTGGATTGTGCGCTCTTCATTCTTTGTAACTCGCTTTGCACGAGGCAAGTGGAAAACAAAGAAAGTCATATAAAAACTGCCATAGCTTTAACCTATGAACAACTGCATTTAAATTATATTTTACAGCAAAAATCATAATTGCTATACTTTGCACAAATAAAAAAACAGGAGTGCATAAAATGAGTAAAATTCAAACACCACAGCGTTATGATTTTGTAGGAAGTTTCTTAAGACCAAAAGCATTAAAAGATGCAAAAACTGCATTTGCAAATGGCAAAATAAGCAAAGAAGAACTAGACCAGGTTACAGATGAAGAAATCCGCAAGGTTGTTGCCAAGCAGAAAGAACTAGGCTTTCATGTAATTACAGATGGAGAATTCAGGCGTTCTTTCTGGCACTTGGACTTTATGTGGGGTTTTGAAGGAGTAGAACACAAAGCTACTGGTAACGGTGTTCAGTTTAACGGAGAACTTGCAGTTCTTGACGACACCTTCCTTGTAGGCAAAATTAAAGCAAAAGCACATCCCTTTGTAGAAGGATTTAAGTTCCTCAAACAATTTGAAGATGCAGATACAGTTGCAAAATATACAATACCAGCTCCAGCACAGATGTTCCAGCAGATGATTGTTCCTGCAAATTTTGAAAACACAAGAAAATTCTATGCAACAAATGATGAATTGATACAAGACATTGGCAAAGCCTATCAGAATGTAATAAAACAGTTTTACGATGCAGGCTGCCGTAATCTTCAATTTGATGACTGCACATGGGGTGCAATTGTTGGTGATGCAGCAAAGCAAAGATACAAAGCTTTAGGAATTGACATTGAAGAAGTAAAGAAGCAGCTTCTTACAGTAAACAATCTTGCATTGGAAGGGAAGCCAAGCGACATGATTATTACATCGCATATATGCCGAGGAAACTATCATTCAACATATTTTACAAGCGGTCCTTACGATTCTGTTGCTGACTATGTATTTGCAAAAGAAAATGTTGACGCACTGTTTCTAGAATATGACGATGAGCGTTCTGGCGGATTTGAACCTTTGAAAAAAGTTTCGCAGGATAAAAAAGTTGTGCTCGGTCTTATCACAACCAAAAAGCCTGAGCTTGAAGACAA
>CACXDK010000210.1 GCA_902766345.1 uncultured Spirochaetaceae bacterium
ACTCAGGATGATGAGTTTTTAGCCATGATAGAAAAAATTGAATCTGGCGAAATTACTCCTGAACCTCCAAGAAATCAGGAAGTTGTTGAACAGCCTCAAATAGAAATTCCAGAAGGTGACCTTCTTGAAATAAAAGAAAAAATGTTTTTGACACAAATCAATGACATTTATTTTAATTTTGAACGCTATAAAGAAAAGACCATTGTTGTTGAAGGCATGTTTACATATCTTGTTTCGTATCTTGATGATTCTGAGTTTCCTGCGGTGTACAGGCGTGGTCCTGGCTGTTGCGGTAATGATGGATGGGGTGGATTTATGCTTGACTGGAATGGAACTTACCCGGAAAAAGAAGCTTGGATAAAAGTTGTTGGAAAACCAATTATAAAAGATTATAAAGGTTATCAGGATTTGTATCTTAAAGTTCTGTCACTTGAAGTTAAAAACGAGCGCGGATTGGAATTTGTAATGAATTAAGGTAGGCAAAATGGATTTACTTTCTTGTAATAATCTTTGTGTTTCGTATGAAGGAAGACCAGCATTGCAGGATATTTCTTTTTCTGTTGAAGAAGGGGATTATATCTGCGTACTTGGCGAAAACGGAGCTGGTAAAAGTACTTTAATAAAGACTCTTTTGGGCTTGAAAAAGTCAGAGTCAGGCTCTATTGAATTTTTGAATGGATTCCGTCAGAAATATGTAGGATATCTGCCGCAGCAGCAGACTGTAAAAAAAGATTTTCCTGCTAGTGTATGGGAAGTCGTAATTTCTGGTAATGAAAACTCTTTGGGGTTCCGTCCTTTTTTTGATTCTTCCCACAAAAAGCTTACCGAAGAAAACCTTAAAAAGCTTGGAATTTATAATTTGAAGGATAAGTGTTTTAGGGAACTTTCTGGCGGTCAGCAGCAGCGTGTGTTATTGTGCCGTGCTTTGTGTGCAACAAAAAAACTTCTTATTCTGGATGAACCTGCGAGTGGTCTTGATCCTGTTGCAACTGCTGAGTTGTATTCTATTATAAAGACCTTGAATGACGAAGATAAAATTACTGTAATCATGATTAGTCATGATACGGAATGTGCAAAGAAATATGCCAAGAAAATCCTTCATCTTGCAACAAAACAGATTTTTTATGGTTCGAAAGAAGATTACCTGAAGACTGAGATAGGAAAGAAGTTTTTGGAGGAAGTTCATGATTGATTTTTTTGTAGAAATGTTTTCATTTCCATTTATGGTGCGTGCATTTGTTGTAGGCACTCTTATTGCCCTGTGTTCTTCTTTGTTAGGTGTAAGCCTTATTTTGAAACGCTATTCCATGATTGGTGACGGTTTAAGTCATGTTGGCTTCGGGGCAATTGCCCTTGCAAAAGTGTTTAGCCTGGATCCTCTTGCAACATGCATCCCTGTAGTAACAGCAAGTTCTATTCTTTTGCTTAGGCTTAAGTCTTCAAGCAAAATAAAAGGAGATGCTGCAACGGCTCTCATTTCCACAGCTGCCCTTGCCCTTGGCGTAATGGTCATTTCTGTTACTACTGGGATGAATACCGATGTGTGCAACTATCTTTTTGGTAGCATTTTAAGCATGAGCAAAACAGATGTACATTTGAGCATTTTTATTTCTGTAGCAGTAATCTTTCTGTTTATTCTGTTTTACAATAGGATTTTTGCAGTAACGTTTGATGAGACTTTTGCTGCTGCAACTGGAACAAAAACAAAGGTTTTTAACCTTTTGATTGCAATCCTTACGTCTCTTGTTATTGTTGTAGGCATGAGGATGATTGGGGCTTTGCTTATTTCGAGTCTGATTGTTGTTCCTGCCCTTGGTGCAATGAGAATCTGCAAGAAGTTTAAATCTGTTGTTTTTGTAAGTGCAATAATAAGTGTGCTGTGCCTGTGGTGTGGGCTGATAGTGTCATATCAGGCTGCGTTTCCTACAGGTGCAAGCATTGTTTGCTGCGATTTAATAGTATTTTCCGTCCTTACGATTATTAGCAAGGTTAAGGCTGCCAGATA
>CACXDK010000211.1 GCA_902766345.1 uncultured Spirochaetaceae bacterium
AATCTTTCATATTCTTTTTATCCGGAAGAATTAAAAATTGTTTCTGTTGTTCCAGGATATGCAGATATGAAGGAAGGCATTTTTGTTGATACGGAAAATGTTGCTCCTTCGGCTGCAAAAGATATTCTTGTTACTTTTAACTTCCCTGTTAATGCAAGTGTTGTATCTGAATATATGAAACTTGACTGGGATGGTTCTGATTCTCATTCCTTTACTGCTGCTCAGGAAAAAGACAATGCAGTTAGACTTACATTGAAAGATAATCCTGCAGAAAATACAGAGGTTACTGTACGTCTTGTAAGTGGTGCAATGGCAGATAAAGACTGCTATAAAACTTCTGATGAAACATCTGGTTCTTTCCATACCCTTCATCCTTTTGACGTAGAATACTTTGATGAAGAGCCTTATACTTCATCTGAATATGTAAATCCTGTTGCTTTCCGCTTTAACATATTGCTTAATCAGGATGGCGCAAAAGAAATTGCTTCTAATATTACTACTGATTTGAATTATAAGCTGACAGAACAGAACGTAGCTGTTGATGGTAGACGTATTGTTATTCATGATTTGCCAGTTAAGTTCGGTTCTACTTATAAGATTAAGCTGGGTGCAAATATTAAAGATGCCTACGGAAGAAAACTTGGTACAGATAGGGAGTATTCTGTAGAAGTGCCAGAAGCTAGAAGCTTTGCACATTTTAAGGATTATGGTTTTGGCATTCTTGAAGCACAGTTTGCTCCTAAACTTGTTTTTGAACATCAGAATATAAAGGATGGTTCTAGTTATACTGTAAGAGCTATTGCTGATAATCAGGGAAAGAAAGTCAGCGGTAAAGAAAATTCCGTAGTTCTTAATCCGTCTGAAATTCCTCAGAATGTTACTGTTCTTGAAGGTGTGGATTTAGTTCCATATCTTGACGGTAAAAATGGGGAATATCATGGTGCTGTTCAATTTAATGCAAACATGATTTATGAATACAAGGTGACGGACTGGGAAACAGAAAAGAAAGTTATCCGCCGTGGTGAAAATAAAAATAATCAGACTGTTCAGGTGACAGATTTAGGTGTAACTGCGCGCTACGGATATAATAAAGCTGTAGTTCTTGTAACAAGCCTTAAAACTGGTAATCCTATAAAGAATGCTCTTGTTACTGCATATCTTGTAAAAAGAGATTCAAAGTCTGTAGATTTCAATATTGATATTGTAACAGGTCGTCATAAAGCTATTGGTATTACAAAGACAGATGATTCAGGCTTTGGAGTTATTGATCTTGAAGAAAATGCTCTTCAATACAAAGCTCAAGATGAAGATTTTTATATAGAAGTAAAAACTTCTGATGACCGTGTAATTTATCGTCCTTCTTCACATGATTTGTGGCGCAGTGATGTATATGATACGAGGTCGCCAAGCCGTGCGCAGCAGGTAAATATGGTAACCTTTATCTTTACGGATCGTGGTCTGTATAAGCCTGGCGAAACGGTTACTTTCAGAGGTATTGACCGTAATTTGTCTGTTGGAGAATATGAAGCATTTAAAGGAAATTATGAACTCCAGCTTACAGATGGTTCCTGGTCTTCAAAAGTGTTCTATAATACAAGTGGAACAACAACCAGTAACGGTACCTTCTGGGGACGTTTTACACTTCCTGAAGATTTAGATCCTGGTACATATTATATTGTTTATAAAAGAGATGTTCCTGGCAGGTCTACAAAGCAGAGTATGACTTGTGAAATTCAAGTTCAATACTTTGAACGCCTGCGTTTTGAAGTTTCAACATCTGTTCCTTCTGTTACATATTATTCTGGTGATGATGTCTCTGCTGATATTACAGCAAATTATCTTGGTGGGGGCAGCCTTGCGGGTAGTTCGTATGATGTTTACTGGAACAGACGCAAGACATATTTCAGCATTTCTGATGCTGCATACAAGGGATTCTCATTTGGTCCTGTTCAGGGCTATGACTGGGGTGATTCTCTTGATTCTTCTCAGGGTGTTTTGAATGATGACGGAAGAGCAAGTACGACACAGCGTACTGGTGGGGAAAAGATTCTTGGAACTCCGTATTTGTATACAATGCAGGCTTCTGTTGTTGACAGCGGTAATCAGTCTATTTCTTCAAGCGCAAGTGCAATGGTTCATCCTGCAAAATATTATATTGGTTTGAAGAGAAATAAAACTGATGGCTTCCCTAAAAAGGGAGAAAAGATTTTATTTGATTATGTCTGTATAACTCCAGATGGAAGTGCACCTCTTGCTGGTGATTTGCCTTCTGAAAAAAAGATGACATTGGAACTTTTGCGCGAAGACTGGAAACAGATTCAGCAGGTTTCTTATAGCGGACAAATTTATACTCGTTATGAACAGGAAATGGTTAGCGAGTATAAAGAAGCTGTTGATCTTTCTTGTACTAATGCTGTAAAGCAGTTCTCTGTTACACCAGAGAAGGGCGGTTCTTATGTGCTTCGTGTATCTGCTAAGGATTCACGTGGTCGTGATGTAATTACGGAAAGACGATTTTATGTAACAAGTTCTGACTGGTACTGGAACAACAGAAACAGCGATACTGAAATTACAATGACAGCTGATAAGGATAATTATGAAGTTGGCGATGTAGCTCATATTCTTATGCAGAGTCCTTTGCCAAAGGGTGATTACCTTATGACTGTGGAAAGAGAAGGCATTATTTCTCAGGAAATAAAGCATATATCTTCTCCTTGTTCTGTAATTGATGTGCCTGTTACGGAAAAGTTTATTCCTGTAATGTATGTAACCTTGTCTTCTTATTCTGTACGAAACGGAATGCCAAAGAATACATACAATACTCCTGATCTTGATAAGCCTAAGGGGCTGTTTGGTGTTGCAACATTAAAAGTTAATCCTACTCTAAAGAGTTTCTCTATAGATATTAAGACTGATAAACCTTCTTACAGACCTGGTGAAACTGCATATATTCAATTGCATGCTTCTAAAGGTGGCAAACCTTTGTCTAATGCAGAAATTACGCTTATGGCTGTAGACCGTGGTGTTATTGATTTGATTAACTATCATGTTCCAGATCCTGTTTCTTATTTCTATAGTAAGTACAGATTCCCTAACTGTATTGCAGGTGGTGATTCCCGTGCATATCTTATGGATCCTGTTACTTATGAAATAAAGAACCTGATTGGTGGTGATGATGGCGATGATGATAAGATGCAGGAACGTAAGAATTTTGATCCTACTGCGGTGTTTGTTCCTGATCTTGTTACAGATTCTGATGGTAATGCTTCTTACGAGTTTAAATTGCCAGATTCTCTGACAGCTTATAGAATTACAGCTGTTGGTGTTTGCAAGAATGATTTTGCTTTAACCGAAGATCAGATGAATGTTGCAAATCCTGTTTCTGTAAGAACAGCACTGCCTCGCAAGTTGCGTCTGAATGATACTGGTGAAGTTGGAGTTGTCATTTCTAATATAGATGGCATTGCACATGATGTAAATGTTAGTCTTGCTGTTTATGACGGTGTTGAAAAAATATCTGGCAATGATGATGAAGATGAACTTCAGAAACTTCCAGGTTCTGCATCTGTTGTAGGCAATAAAGAACAGGGTATTTCTGTTGCCAGTGATAAAACTCAGTCTTTGATGTTCTCTATAAAGGCTCAGAAGGCTGGCTGGATAACAATAGAATATACTGTTAAAAGCGATGTTGTAAATGAACGGGTCTTGTTGCCGTTAGAAATTGAAAAACCTTATCTGTATGAAACTGTAACAACTGTTGGAGATGTTACTGGTGAAGAAGAAAAAGGTAGTGCTTCTGTTGAAGAAAAACTTATAATTCCTGGTGGTGCTGAAGATGGAAAGGGTGAACTTTATGTTCAGCTTGATCCAACACGTCTTGGTGTTCTTCGTGAAGCTATCAGTTATGTATTCCATTATCCTTATGGATGTTTGGAGCAGAAGAGTGCTGCTGTTCTTCCTCTTGTTGCATTTGATAAGTATATAAAACTCTTTGGTCTTGATAGCGAAGTAAAAAATCCTAAGTCTGTAGCTTCAAAGACTATAAAAGAATTTGGTAAGTCTCAGCGTTATGATGGAGGCTTCCCTTATTGGCCAGGTGGATTATATACAAGTCCATTTGTTTCTATGCGTATTGCAGAAATTGTTGGTCTTGCAAAAGAAAACGGAATTTCTGTAAAGGCTATTAATGTTGATAAACTTGCAGATTATCTTGTAGAGTATGCAAATCATTGTCTGATGGATGAAAATGATAATAGCTATCTTTTGTATCAGGCAGCCCATGCGTATTATGCAGCTTCTTGCATTGATGCAGATGTAAGCATGAAGAACATTCAGAAAATTGTAGACAACAGTTCTTCTGATGCTGAAACACTGGCTCTTTGTGGTCTTACATGTCTGAATTGCGATAAGGAATCTAAGGCAAAAGATATTGCTACTAAACTGCGTAAGTTTATTAGTTTGACAACAAGGGGTGCTTCCTTTACAAATGGTTGGAAAGATGGTAGAGGATACTGGTCATTCTTTAACGATTCTTCTGAGATATATGCGCTTGCATTGCAGTTGTTCACACAGTTGAATCCTAAGGATGATTTAAATCAGCATTTGGTTTATGAATTGCTGCAGTTGCAGAAAGCAGGCCGTGGTTATTGGACTTCAACCGCAGCTACAACTCGTGTTTTGATTGCGTTGAGGAATTATATTCAGAGTAATAATATGGATCACCTTGACTTTACTGCTGAGGTTCTTTTGAATAAGAAAAAGCTTGCAAATGGTAAATTCAAGGGAGTTGCGGCAGAGCCTGTTGATGCAACTGTTGATTTCAAAGAAGAGCCTTTGAAATCTATGCCAAGAGACAAAGAACTTCCTCTTGAATTCTCTAAGAATGGACGTGGCTCATTGTATTACACAGCTTCATTGAAATATGCAATTCCTGTAACTGAGCAGACTGCTAGAGATGAAGGACTCTGTATATTTACAGAAATTACAGATGTAAAGACTGGTGAAGTTGTAACAAGTAATGATCTTGTTTCTGGAAGAGTATACAAAGAGAAGGTGTTCATATCTTCTACACGTAATAGGGAATATGTTGCTGTACGTGCTCCTGTCCCTGCTGGTTGTGAAATAATGAATGCTGCCTTTGTTACTACAGGTTCTATTCCAGATGCTGAATCGGAAAAACATAATGATTACTATGATGATTATGGGTATGATGATTACGATTATGATTCCTATTATAGGAATTATAACTGGGGGCTTTCATATCAGGGAATCTATGATAGTGAAGTTCAATACTTCTGGGATTATTTCCCTAGAGGCTTCCAGAAAGTAGAGTTTATGTTCCGAGCTTCCCGATGTGGAAATTATAATACTCCTTCTGCAACAGCAGAATGTATGTATCAGGAAGAAATCTTTGGACGCAGTAATGGTAAGGTTTGGACTATAAAACAAAACTAAGACGGGCTTTGTTCGTCTTTACAGGAATAGCATTTGCTGTGTTATTCCTGTACTGTGTTCTTAAGATTATTCCTAATCCGTCTCTTAATGCTTTTATGCAGCGTGAAAATAGTACTCGTTTCTATGATCGAAATGGAGTACTGTTACAGGTTAGGCCTTTGGAAGATGGATTGCGGAGAGAATACTATTCGCTTGAAGAAATTCCTGAAAATATTATACAGGCATTTATAGATGCTGAAGATCGGAATTTTTATTATCACTGTGGTGTTGATTTTGTATCAGTATTAAGAGCCGCAGTACAAAATAAAAAAGCTGGACGCATTGTTAGTGGAGCTTCCACTATTACAATGCAACTGGTTCGCATTATATATCCTAGAAAAAAATCCGTTTCTGCCAGTACGAAGATTGTTGAAATGTTTCGTGCTATCTTTTTAGAAATAAAACTTTCTAAAAAGAAGATACTTGAATTGTATTTAAATTCTGTTCCTTTTGGATTTCAGATAGAGGGAGTTGGCAGTGCTTCTAGGGCATTTTTTGGACGTACACCAGATAAACTTTCTCTAGATGAGATAAAAATGCTTTCGGTTATTCCTCGTCGTCCTGCATTGTATGCTCCTGAGAAGTCTTTTGAATACCCTTCTTTGTGCCCTCATTTTATAAACTATGTTGTACAGTCTTATCATTCAAAAAAACTACCTTTGCCTAATAAAATGATTTTATCCGTAGACTGCAATCTGGTGGCTGGCACAGAAAAACTGATTCAAAAAAAACTTGAAGAATATAAAGACGCTAGAATTCATAATGGTGCAGCCTGCGCAATTAATAATAAAACTGGAGAGATTTTTTTATGGGTTGGTAACGCCTCTTTTTATGATGAAGAACATAGTGGACAGGTAGATGGCGTTGTTACTCTTAATCAGCCTGGAAGTTCAATGAAACCGTTTTTGTATGCAATGGCATTAGAAAATGGTTTTAGTCCTACGGATGTATTGCCTGACATTCCTCAGGATTTTGGTGGAGAAGGAGTATACATACCGTTTAATTTTAATAATAAATATAACGGACCTGTTCGTATGAGGATGGCATTGGCTTCAAGCCTTAATGTTCCTGCTGTGTATTTGCTTTACAATATGGGAGTGCAAAAATATATTGATTTGCTTTTGAAACTTGGTTTTGAGTCTCTGCAATCTCAAAGAACAACTTTAGGTCTTTCTTTGGCACTTGGGGGCGGTGAAGTTTCTCTTCTTGAAATGGTTCATGGTTTTTCTGTGTTCCCGAATGACGGCCTTATCATAAATTCAAGCTTTGAAAAAAAGAAGGATAATTTGACTAAATCTGGTGTGTATCGAGTATATAAAGCTGATACTGCAAGAATAATGTGCGATATTCTTAGTGATAGTGCGGCACGAGAAATGGGGTTCGGTCATGCTTCTGTATTTAAAACAAAGTATCCTAGCATATTTAAGACTGGTACATCAAATCAGTTTCAGAATATTATTGCCGTTGGTGCAACAACAGAATTTACGGTAGGGGTATGGTTTGGTAATTTCGGAGGTGATACTGTTGTTGGAGAAACTGGTAGCAGCATTCCAGCTAGAATAGTCCGGGATATACTTGATGAACTTACTGATAATTATGGTGCTGGAAAATTTTTAAAACCAAAGGATTATAAAAAAGTTTCAGTTTGTTCTCTTTCTGGTCTTGTTCCAACAAAAGATTGTCCTTCTGTTACAGAAGAATTTGTTCATATTTCCTCTAATTCTAATATTTCTGATGTGATTGAAAAAAAATGTAACTGGCATTATCAGGAAGGAAATAAAATAAAGATTCATTATCCATCTGAATATCAACACTGGGCAAATTCTAGGAATATGTATGGTACTTCCCGAATAGATGGTTCCATGCTCGAAATTACTTTTCCCCGAAATAATGCTTCGTTTGTATATGATGTTTCTTTGCCAGCTGGTGTACAGATGTTGTGTGTAAAAGCTATTGGTGGAAAATGTAATGTTGCAGAACTGTATGTTGATGGAGTTTCTTTTGGAACTGCATCAGATATATTCAGCTGGAATGTACCGCTTTCTGTTGGAAATCATGTTCTGACGCTTGTTTGTGGTTCAGAGACCGTTACATCGTATTATAATGTAAAGTAATAAGTTTTATGATGATTTTATAAAATCATTTGCAATTTATGTATTTTGTACTTATAATAAGAATATGTCAGCAATTCAAAATCTAGTAGAATATTATGATGAGTTATTCCCTGTAACAGAGTCTCAGAAGAAATTTTATGATGAATTGATAAAAGAATATGGTTCGCCGGTAAAATTCTTAAATGTAAACTGTGGTACCGGCATGTTTGAAAATTTTCTTGCTCGCTCTGGACATGATGTGACAGGACTTGAAGATAGCCCTGAACTTATTTATTGTGCAAATTTGAGAAGACGTAATCAGTTGATGTCTGTACGTTTTTTTGAAATGTCATATATTGACATGACTAAATTTTTAGGAAAAGGTTTCTATAATGTCATTTCATGCCTGAATGATCGTATAATTTATGTACATGACAAGACATTATTGAAAAAGTTTTTTTACGATTGTAATTATTTGCTTTCGGAAGGTGGTTCTTTTATTATTGCTCTTCCCAATTTTGCTAAGGATAAGTCTGTACCAATGATAACTCTACCTGTAAGGGAAAGTATCCGTGCAAGATTGTTTTCTGAAGTGTGGAAATCTACTGATGGCTCCAGTTTTATAGTTCAGAACGTGGAAACTGGAAACGGTAAAATGCTTCCGGTTCAGAAAGATTGTCCGATATATACACTTATGCCAGAAGAAATTGAATTATTTGCAAAAGAAGCTGGCTTTTCATCTGTGAAATTCTATTCAGACTTTAATAAGAATTCGTTTACAGGTAATGAAGAGTCTTTAGTTGCAAGAATATATAAGTAATTCTAGATTATCTTCCATCTATTGCCATCGCGTGAAAAGCGATTGGCATTTATTTCCAGAATTCTACCATCTTCACCTGTTATCTTTACCATTGAAGATATTGGATTTACTTCGGTTACTCTGAAATTTGTATTATCGTAATGAATTCTTACGCCTTCGGATGGCAGTTTCTTGCGGGCTTCTTCGTACCAATTGTGTTCATAGCTAAGACAACACAAAAGTCTTCCGCATTGACCGCTTATTTTCATTGAATTTAAGCTGAGATTCTGGTCTTTTGCCATTCGGATGCTTACAGATGGAAGTTTATCGTTTACGGTGTGACAGCAGAAAGCTCTTCCGCATACACCAAGTCCACCAGTAATACGGCTTTCATCGCGTACACCTATTTGACGGAGTTCTATTCTCATCTTAAATACAGCAACAAGGTCTTTTACAAGTTCCCTAAAGTCTACTCTGTTATCACTTGAAAAGAAAAATAAAACCTTCTGTTCTCCTACTAAAAAGTGAACGGAAATGAGTTTCATGTCCAGTTTATGAAGTTCAACCTTTTCTTTGAAAGTCTTATATGCTTCTTTTTCTTTTGCAATGAGTTCTTCCGAATGAGCTAGATCTTTGTTATCTGCAATACGAATTACTTCTACAACATCACTTGGTTTTATGCCTGTAGGAACTTCGGCTTTACCTAAATTCAGTGCTAGATCATTTCCATATCGTGTAGGGATTATTACATAATCGCCTGTTTTTATCTTTATAG
Source organism: uncultured Spirochaetaceae bacterium (assembly GCA_902766345.1). The sequence goes on from CACXDK010000211.1 coordinate 9,161, forward strand.
ACGAAGGAACTGTTGCGTAAACACCTTCGCTGGAGTACTCGAGCTTAAGTTTGTACAGATTTTTCGGGAATATATATTCTTCATTGTCTGTTTCGTCTAAATTATCATCTTCAAGTGCTGCAAGGTCTTCTGAGTCTTTGCTTATATCCTGTTCAAATATGTCTGACATATTATAAATTCCTTTTGTTTTGTATTTGTACTATTTTAGCAGTTAAGTTGCCAGCAAGTCTACCAGCAGTCCGTTTATTTCATCAATTCTGGCAAGCATTTTTAAGGTATCTCTGTGCGATGATATTAGCCATTTTGCCATTTCGTCTAGTTTTTGATTTATAATGTTTACCTGTACATAGGGAGAAAGTCTTAAGTGTCGTTTTGTGTTTGCCCTATATTTCATTTTGTGTTTGATTTCAATATTGTTTTTTACTACAAAACGCATGAACTGACTTACTTTTTTTCTATAATCTGCAAAATTTTGCGGAATCTGATTTGCTTTTAGTGTTTCTGCAGCTATATCTGCGGCATCTTTTAGATAAATTACAGCATCTTCTGTAGACATTCCTGCAATTTCTTTTGGAAAACCTGCAGAAAGTAGTTCGTATTCTTCCTGTGATTTTTTTAATGTAGAGGAAAATATTTTTCCTTTGATTTTGTCAGTTTTTTGCTTTTTTTGGGATTTTATAGCTTCCTGCTGTGCGGTCTGTACCGCTGCAAAGTACAGGCTTTGAGTCTGATTTACAGATTCTACTGCCATTAGCTTACACCTTTACTATTTTTGATGTAACAGCCTGTGTATTCTGCCAGTTAGATAGTGCTTCGTTGTAAGAGTTTTCTTCTGAAAGACAAATGCAGTGTCCGTGAAGTATTACATCTTCATCTGCCTGTAGCTTACGAGCCTGTATGTCACCTATAACAGCACTTGTTGATAGTAAATGAACAGAATTTTGTGCATATAAATTGCCATAGACAATACCACTGATTGTCATTGATTTTGCGGTAATGTTCCCTCTGATTCTTGCATCTTGCCCAATGGTAACATTTCCCGTACATTCAAGGTTACCTTCAAGGTCTCCATCAATGTGTATGTAACCATTTATTTTTATGTTACCTGTTACAGAAGAGCCGCTGCTTATTACATTGTTTATAGAAGAGTCTTCGTTGTTGAATAATGCCATTTGGTTATTTTATGTTAATATATTTAGCAGGATCTACAACACTGGAACCTATATGAACTTCATAATGCAGGTGTGGACCTGTTGCAATACCAGTGCTTCCAATTGTGCCTATAACCTGACGCTGTGTAACCATGTCTCCTTTATGAACTCGGATTGTTGCCAGATGCGCATAGCGTGTATAAATTCCATGCTTGTGCTTTATAATGATGTTGTTACCAAAGCTGTCGTCATAGCCTACTGTTACAACCTGTCCATTAGCTGTTGCAATTACAGGGTCTCCAGAACGCCATGTACTAAAATCAAGCCCTTTATGTATATACCACTGCTGTGTAATTGGGTGAATGTTCTGACCGAATGCCATTGAAATGTGTCCAATACCATTTTTTACTGGCCAAATGTTAGGAATGTCTGTAAAAAGAGTTCCTTGATTTTTCAGCATTTCACCGATTTCTTCTACAGGCTGTACTGCACCCTCAAGATATGCTGTAAGTTGTTTGATGTCTGAAGTTTCTTTCAAGGATCCAGATGTAATATCTTGTGTACTGAAAAGTGATGCAAGGTCACTGTTTTTGTTGCCTGCTCCGGTAACCGAAGTACTTTGGTTAATTCCAAGAAGAGAAAGTGACTGACTCAAAGAAGACTGAAAACGTTTTGCAGCCTGAAGAAGATTGTTGTTTTCATCTCTGAGTTCATCGAGACTGGCAAGAGTTTCTCTGTTTTCTTTACGAAGTCTTGTAATTTCTATAGTGCTGGATATTGTTTTTTTATTAAAATAAACGAAAGAACCTGTAATTCCCAAAAGGATTACAGCTCCTATAATCATAGCAAAAATGTTTGTTTGAATGTTGATTACCTTGCTGTTTGCATGAGGTACAATCATTATTGTTATTTTTTGATCAAAAAGTCGGAGAATTTTCTTACAGCCTGTGCCTATGACAGAAAAAAAGCTTCCTAATCCTTGAAGTATATGCGAAACAAAATTCTTCTCGAATTTTTTATATCTGCGTGAGCGGGCCAAAAGAATCTCCTTAAAACCAGTATTTAAAGTCCTTTTGCTACTATATCATAGTACACTGTGAATGTCAATTTTCCAAAATAAAGTTGACGAGTAAGTTTTGGTATGTTATTATTATCGGGAGAATAGAAAAAAAAGTTAGCTATTCTGTTTTTACTACTCAATTTAAGGAAAAGCCATGCAATTTTTTGATACTCACGCCCATATAGGGTTGATTTGTGATGACCCTATAGAACAGATACGTATTATTCAAAAAGCTAAACATGCAGGTGTAAACCGCATTATTAGCATAAACAATAGTCTGCATGATTTTAAAAAAGAATATACAGTTCTAAAATCACAGAAAGGAATTTATCACGCTGTTGGCGTAGGACCTTCAGAAGTGATGGCTCCTGGAGCAGATTGGATAAAAACCATAGAAGAAAGCGTAAAACTTCCTAATGTTGTCGCCATTGGTGAAACAGGACTGGATTATTTAAAGCAGTATGGTGATAAAAAAAGCCAGATAGAGCTTTTTATTACTCAGCTGGAACTTGCGCAGAAATTTAATCTTCCTGTAATTATTCATAATCGTGATGCAGGTAAAGATATTTTTGAAATCCTAAAGGATCGCATTCCTTCAAGAGGTGCTGTGTTCCACTGTTATAGTGAGAATGCGGCTTATGCAAAAGCCTGTCTTGATGCTGGTTTTGATGTATATTTCTCCTTTGCAGGAAACCTTACTTATCGCAATGCCCGCAATCTTCACGAGACTGTTCTTAATATTCCTCTTGAAAGAATCCTCATTGAAACAGAAAGTCCGTTTATGATTCCTGCAGAATACCGCGAAAAGAAGCGTACAATGCCAGCATATCTTCCTGCTACTGCAAAATTCTTGGCAGAAATGTTGGAAATGGATATTGAAAAACTGAGTGCTCAGTTGTGGAAGAACAGCTGTAAAATATTCGGTTTACCGGAAGAATAATGGATTTGTATCATCCTGTATCAATTGGAAATCTCAAGTTAGACGGAAACCTGTTTCTTGCTCCTATTGCTGGGTATAGTGACAGGGCGTTCCGTTCTTTGTGTGTAGAATGTGGAGCTTCGTTTTGTACTACGGAAATGGTGTCTGCAGAAGCTCTTACGCGCGGTTCTGAAAAAACTGAAGCTCTTATGGCTCGCTCTTCAATTGAAAAAGAGTATGCCGTACAGATTTTTGGTGGAAATGCTGATGTTATGGCAAGAGCTGTTCCTTTGGTTTTGGAGCAGACTCATTGCAGTGTCATTGATATTAATGCTGGTTGTCCTGTTCCTAAGATTGTAAAGTCTGGAGCTGGAAGCATGCTTACGAAAGAACCAGACAGACTTTATGCTATTGTTAGTGCTGTAAAAAAGGCTGCTGGAACAGTCCCTGTCACTGTAAAGATTCGCAGTGGATGGGATTCTCAGCATTTGACTTGGAAAGAAGCTGCCGAAGCTGCATTAAGTGCGGGAGCAGACGGCATTACCATTCATGCAAGAACACGTGCTCAGGGCTATGAGGGAAAAGCTGACTGGCAAATTCAGAGGAAACTTGTGGAATTCATAAACGGTAGAATCCCTGTGTTTGGTAGTGGAGATGCCCATACTCCCGAGACTGCAAGAAAAATGCTGGAAGAAACAGGAGTTGATGGTGTAATGTTTGCGAGAGGTGCAATGGGTGACCCATTTTTGTTTACCCGCACAAAACAGTACTTGCTTGAAGGTGTTTATACGCAGGAAAGCATAAAAGACCGTCTTCTTGCGGGATTCCGTGAACTTGATATGAATATCGAGGACAAGGGCGAAAAGCAAGCATGTCTGCAAATGAGAAAAAAATTCTGTGCATATAGTTCTGGAATACGAGGTGGAGCAAAGCTTCGTCTTCAGGTTGTAAATGCTTGTACAAAAGAGGATTATCACTCTATTTTTAATTCCTACCTTGTCTAAATCACTTTTTTAGAATAGAATTAAGATATGCAAATTTTTCAGAGTATAGTGGATATTCTTCAAGAAATATTTATGCCGACCTCTCCGGAAGTAAAGAAACGGGTTGCATTGCGCAAAATTGAAAATGAGTTGAAGTCTTTTACTCCCTGCATTTATAGAAACGATATGTTGCAGGCAAATTTTGCAGAATCTTTGAGGGTGTTGTTTAATAGTACTAAGCCTTTGCTTGATTTGCTTTCAGAGACATTATGCAGTGAAGACCTTGAACGCAATCATCATTTTGTAGAACAGTTGATAATGACTGGTTTTTCTTCGGAGACTCAGAAACTTATTGAATCCCTTTCGTATGAAAACCGTAAAGAAGCGGCTTCTAAAGCAGAATCTCTTAATCGTCATTTTGAGCGTGAGCGTGTTCGTCTTGAAAAAGTTCTTGCAGAACTGAAATCTTCTCAATTTTCAAAGATAGATAAGGTTATTGATAATATCATGCAGTTGAATGATATCTGTCATTTTAATTTTATGTCATCGCTCAGGCTGTTTGATCCTGATTTTTCTTCTGCCCCTAATTATCTTCCTAAGTTTTCAGCCATTCCTCTTGATTTGATGGAAAATTCCCTTCAGGATCTTTATTTTGTTTTGGCTAATCTTGATTTGAATAAATCTACAAGCAACGCTGTCTGTGCTCTTAATCAGCTTCATAACGGTAATAAAATTGACCGTACTAAAGAAATGGAGCTGGATTCATGTCTTAAGAAAATACAGGGTGTTGTAAAGACTGTGTTAAAGACAGAAATTCTGAAAGACCTTGTAATGCTTTCCAAAGGAAATCCGGAACTTGAACCTGAGCATGTTCAGTACAAAGGCGGAGAACGTGCCCGTTATGGTGAATTCCTTGAAAACCGTTTTGTCATTGATGAAGGCCGCTTAAAGAATGAATTACAGAATGAAACTATAGGCAATGAAGTTAAAGCTTTGTTTGCAGGTAAAAATCT
>CACXDK010000212.1 GCA_902766345.1 uncultured Spirochaetaceae bacterium
AATAAATTTCTGCCTGTCCCACAAAGGTTCAAGTACATAGACAAGAGTTGTATGCTCTGGGCTTTTATCTGCACATTCATGAACCTTCCTCAGAATTTTTGTTATCTGCTTAAGCGAAAAACAGTCTAAGAACTGGCTCATCCATACAGCATCAGGCTTTGAAGGCAGTTTTGTCTGTTCGTCCAAAATATTGCCGTTGCAAGTGTGTATGCGTTGTTCAAAACCAGCCTTACGTGCATTTTGTTCTGCAACAGCTGTTTGCCCCGGCAAGTCTACAATTGTCATTGTTACATCTGAATTGTATGAACAGCAGGCAATTGACCACTTTGCAGTGTTTCCTCCAATGTCTACTATGTGATGCGGTTTGTTTGCAAAAACAATAGGCAATGCTTCTGGAAAGGCAATGTCACTGTAAAAATGATCAAAAGTAAACCAGCTTTTCTTTTCCTGTTCTGGCAGTGATGATAAAGCTTCATAAATTGTAGTCCATTTGTCACCAAAAACTTTAAGACCTTCTGGTTTGCCACTTTTTACAGACTCTGTAAGATAAAATGCCCCCTTGTAACAGATGTCGTTTACAAAATCAAAGTTTGCCTTTGTAAGATTGTCTTCTAAAATCATCCAGCCAATCTTTCCCAAAACATATTTTTCATCTTTTTCGCATGTACTGTCCTTGCTAAGACGCAGAACCCCCATGCCAAGAGCCATTTCACATAAAACTCCAGCACCATATTCAGAAATGCCAGCTTTTTTGGAAATGTCTGCAATTGAAATGCCTTCATCTCCAGAATTTTCAATTATCTGCAAGATTGAAAGCGAACGCAATGCCTGTATAGCTTGAAATGTAAGAGGCGAAAATGCAATTTTCTGAGCTTCAACCTTTGCTTCTATAGCTCTTATAGAGTCTTTTGTATAACTATCTTTATTTGCTAAAATATTATCCATGGTATAGATAGCATATTACCATACTTAGAAACAATATGGAAGTTGTAGCACAAACTCTTAATGCTCTGCATATTTCTAGACTTTTTGAGATTATATGGTAAAATATAAATAATGGGATATGAGGTTATAGATTTATAATGAAAGAAAAAAATCCTTTTATAGAAATTTTACTGGTAAGTACAGTTGCCATTGTTTTTATTGCACTTATTACTGCATATACTAATGGTTCCAGAAAGAATATTGATAAATTCGCTTCTTATGCCGTTCAGCAGAATACTTATAGACTTGCAAAGGAAATTGAACTTTCTGTACAGGCTGCCATAGATGACATTCAATTTGTCACCCATCTTGCTTCTGATGTATTGGAAGAAAAACCTGAAACAAATCCTGATGATATTTTAAAAAGCTATTCAGATAGAACTCCTTTTTCTAGTTTGGAATTTATGCCCATAAACTCTTCGAGTGCTGATGAGCGTGAATATTATAAAAAGGGCATGAATGGAAAGTCTGGAATTTGGATAGATTACAATACATCTTCTGCAGATAAACATCTTTTAAATTTTTATGCACCTTTATATGTCAACAGCAAAATTATAGGTGTTGGTACAGGCATTATTGAAGTGCAAAATATTTTGAAGCCGTTAAAAGAAAAGTCGAGTCCAAATGAAGACCTGATTGGAATTTTGTGTGACAAAGACGGTCACATAATAGGAACATCTTTTGAGTTAAAAGATGACCTTTATATGAAAGATCTCATGACACGATACGGAGTTCCTTTACAGGGAAAAGATGCTTTTTTAAATCGCATGGACAGGATGGATAAAAGCTTTTTTAGATACTATGACTCTGAAGGAATTGGTTTTGGTAGTGTTCATTCTATAAATTCCACAGGTTGGTTTTTAGTTCAAATTCTTCCATCCATTTATTATAAAGAGACATTCCAACGCTCTGTCATGATGCAGTTTTTGACAATTGGATGCATTATTTTGCTGTTTATTGGCTATATTATTTATATTGCGATTTCTAAATGTAAAACAAAAAAAACAATAGAAGAAATAAATAAAAAGTTTACAAAAGAAAAAAATGAAGAAAAAGAACGTTATTATACAATTGTACAGGAATCTTTAATAAAATCGGAAAAATACAAGAATGCAGTTCTTGCCGAAGCCCTTACTATTTTTGAAGTAAACCTGACTCAGAATATCATGGATTATGGTAAAATCCGTTTAGATGGTGGTAAAGCAATAGCATTAGAAGACGTTTTGGATGAAAAGTTTCCATGTACGTATGATTCTTATGTAGAGCAGTGGGCAGAAAAATTTGTAAAAAGTACATCCCGAATGGATTTCATGGCAAACAGCAACAGAAAATATCTTTTAGACTGTGCTTCTGTTGGCAAAAGTGAAGTTGCATTTGAATACCCCGCAATAGGTATTTCTGGCAGAAGTATGTACATCCGCCGAAGTATTCTTTTAACGACAGATGAAAATACTGGCGATATTATTGCATACGGTAACACAAAAGATATAACTGCACAGAAAGAAAAGGAACTGTTGCTTGCAAACTATGAAAAACTTCTTATCAGTACCGCAAACGGCATTTATAACGGAGTTTTGCAGGTAAATTTGCAGAATTTTGAAATGGTATACCATCGCTTTAATAACGACCGCATTATTTCAAATGAAATGAATTCTTTTGATATGTTTGTGAAAGATATGTTGCCCCGTGTTTATCCTGAAGATGTTGAGCGTGTTCAAGAATTCTGCAATAGGGAAGTTCTTCTTAATTTGCCTTATGGTGTTTCTCAAAGAATTAACTATCGCGATATTGAAAAAAATGAAAACGGCACTCTGCGCGTATGGACAATGACCTGTTCGAAGACATTGATAAACCGCAAGCCTTATGCTCTTTTTGTAAAAGTTGATACAACATCTTCTGTAGAATCCGAAACAGCACACCGCAAAGAACTTGAAGATGCCCTTAAGCGCGCTGAAAATGCAAATAAGGCAAAAAGCTTGTTCCTTTCTAATGTTTCCCACGACATCCGTACTCCAATGAATGCAATCGTTGGCTTTACAGACCTTGCCGAACACCATATCGATAATAAAAAACAGGTGTCTACTTACCTTGAAAAAATTTCAACGGCAAGTAAACATCTTCTTTCTTTGATTAATGATGTTCTGGACATGAGTTATATTGAAAGCCAGAAAATTCAATTGTATGAACAGGAATACAATATTTTTGAAATTGTTGAAGACTTAAAGAACATCATTTCTGCTGATGTAAAAGCAAAAAATCATACTTTTGATGTTGACGTTAATTCCATACAAAATCCTAATGTTTTGTGTGATCGTCTGCGGCTTGATCAGATTCTGCTCAATCTGCTTGGAAATGCAATTAAGTTTACAAATGAAGGCGGTAAGATAGAGTTTAAAGCATTTGAAGTTGTTGAAAATGGTACTGTTTATTATGAGTTCCATGTAAAAGATAACGGTATTGGAATGACTGAAAAATTTATTACTCACATTTTTGATCCGTTTGAGCGAGAGCGTTCTTCTACCGTAAGTGGAATTCTTGGAACGGGTCTCGGCATGTCAATTACAAAGAGCCTTGTTGATATGATGCACGGTGAAATATCTGTAACAAGTAAAAAGAATTTAGGTTCTGAATTCATTGTAAAATTGCCGTTAAAAGCCGTTGAACATCCTTCTGAAAAGGTAAAAGAAAACATTGTTTCTAAAGAAAATGAGAAAAAAGATTTTGATTCTCATGGAAAATGTATTTTGCTTGTAGAAGATAATGATCTTAACAGGGAAATTGGTTCTGCCTTGCTGACAGAAGCTGGCTTTGACGTGGAAGAAGCTGAAAACGGTTTGATTGCTGTTGAAAAGCTTACTGAAAAAGGTCCTGGCTATTACACTGCTATTCTTATGGACATTCAGATGCCTATAATGGATGGATACACTGCAAGTCGCAAGATTCGTGCCTTAGAAGATAATGAGCTTGCCTCAATTCCGATTATTGCAATGACGGCAAATGCCTTTGATGAAGATAAAGAAAAGGCTTTGCAAGCTGGCATGAATGCCCACATTGCAAAGCCTGTTGATGTAAAGATTTTTTATGAAACTTTACGAAGCGTTATTCAGTAAAGCGGATTTTCTGCCACAATTCATTGTATTTATCAATCTGCTCACCCAAGTCCTGCTTTAATGTACATGAATATGCCTGTTCTGCATCATACATAGCAGGACGCGTTACATACTTTAATGCTTCAAGATTTGTAACACAAGGATAGCCGAATTCATCAATGAACACTGCATAGTTTTCTGGACGGTGGATAAAGTTGATGAATTCATTTGCAAGCTCGTAGTGTGGTGCATCTTTTAGGATACACATGCTGTCTACAGTTGCAGGACCTCCTTCTGGCGGAATAAAGAAATCAATAGTTTCTGCCCATTTGTCTGAGTCTACTTCGCCGTAAACAATTTCAGGGTAGCCCTGACAAAGCCAGAAATCGCCAGAAGCGAATGATTTTCCAAAACCTTCTGCGTCAAACTTGACAAGGTTTGGCTTCCATTCATTTATAATCATTTCTGTAGCGTCTTTAAGTTCTTCATCATTTGTAGTATTCAAATCGTATCCCTTGTGGACAAGGGCACAGCCAATTACTTCACGCATTTCATCCATCATTGTTGCATGACCTGCAAAGCGCTCATCTGCAAAAATGCTGTAATCGCGTTTGTAGTCCATGTCGCCTACTTTTGCTTTGTTTACCATAATGCCTGTTGCACTGAGGGCATAAGGAACTGCGTATTTCATGTCTGGATCGTAATCAAGTTTTTCAAGAATAACAGGATTAATTTTGTTGCGGTTAGTAAGTTTACTCTGATCCAATTCCCTGAGCATACCCTGCTTAATCATAATAGAAACAAAATCGTTGGACGGAATTACAATATCATAACCTTTTGCACCGCCTTTGATTTTTGCATACATTTCATCACAGGTAGAATAGCTGTCAAGCTTAACCTTGCAGTCGAATTCCTGTTCAAACTTGCGAAGCAATGCTTCTGGCGTATAATACGTCCAGTTGTAAAGATACAGGGTCTTGTCCTTTTGGGCACAAGAGGTAAATAAAGATGCGGCAATGAAAAGTACGCCGCAAAGTTTTGTGAAGTTTTTCAATTTGAATACTCCTAAAAGATTTATGTGTTAGTACACCCCAATAAATTGGCATATATACTGACGATATATGCTTTAGAATATCACACAGTGCAGAGCTCCAACGGAGATTTACAGTGTGAACCGTTTTCTATCTATATTATGCACTATTTTGTAGTTTAGTGGAATAGTTAAGAAATAAAAAAATAGAAAAGGGCTATCCGTATGTGGATAGCCCTTTTTTTGTGTGTTATAAATCTATTCTGTCTTGAAGCGGTTAATATCGCTTCCAAGTTTATCTATAGTAGTGTCCATCTGGACTACGCTTTCATCAAGCAGTGCACCGCTCTTTACAACGCTATGTGCATTTTCAGACATGGCAGCCATGCTGTCGCGTACAGCTTCTACGGAATCGCGCAATCGGTTCATTTCTTTAAGGACCTGGGCACTG
>CACXDK010000213.1 GCA_902766345.1 uncultured Spirochaetaceae bacterium
CTTGGTAAAATCCCTGAAAACGAAACCTTTGGGTTTTGTGTCATAAAACCTATAGGATATGCGTCGTGAAACCTGTAGGATTTGTGTCGCAAAACCTGTAATAATTGTGTCACGAAACCTATAATAATTGCGTCACAAAACCTGTAATAATTGCGTCACGAAACCTGTAATAATTGTGTCGCAAAACCTGTAATAATTGTGTCGCAAATCCTGTAATAATTGTGTCACGAAACCTATAATAATTGCGTCACGAAACCTATAATAATTGCGTCGTAAAACGCCACAGAAACGAGTTATATAAAATTTAAAAAAGTTTCAAAAGATAATCTTTACTTTACATATAAAACAGTTCTATAATGACTAGTATGAAGAATCTTTTTAAATTTTTTGCCTTAACAGGCCTTTCCCTGTTGTTTATTGCCTGCGATAGCAAAGGTCCTAAACAGCATTCAAAAGGACCTCTTCCAGAAGAAACTGTCTCCGGTTCTATTTTGAACATTTCCTTTGATTCTACTATCGACAGTTTAGACCAGCAGAAAGCTGTATATGCCAGCGCATTTGAAATTATTGGTTCTCTTATTGATGGTCTTATGCAGATGGCAGATGATGGCTCTGTAAAAAAAGCTATCTGTGAAGAAGAAATTGTATCTCCAGATGGTCTTCTCTATACATTCAAACTTAGAAAAGACGTATTTTGGTCGAATGGAGACCCTGTAACAGCCGATGACTTTGTTTTCGGCTGGCAGAGAGCTGTAGATCCAGCAACAGAATCTGAATACGCATTCCTCATGAGCGATATTGCTCAGGTAAAGAATGCAGGTGCAATCATGGCAGGCCAGATGGAACCAAATCAGCTGGGCGTCCGAGCTATTGATGACTACACATTTGAAGTACAGCTTACAGTTCCAGTCTCATTTTTTGACCAACTCTTGTATTTCTGTACGTTCTATCCTGCAAACCGTAAATTCATTGAAAAGGTTGGTGATAAATACGCAACAAGCCCAGACACCTATCTTTCTAACGGAGCCTTCCTTCTTACAGACTACAAGCCAGATCCAAAAAGCATAAAGCTCATGAAGAACACGGCTTACTACGATGCAAAAAATGTAAAGCTTGCAGGGCTTAATTATGTTCATGTAAACGATGGTGATGATGCAGTAAGACGCTATCAGAGTGGGGAAATTGACCTTGTAGAACTCAGCGGAGATCAGGTACAGGCACAGAAAGACCATCCGGATTTAAAATACATCGATTCTGGATTCCTTTATTATCTGTCATTCAACTTTGATCATCCTTATTTCCAGAACATCAATTTACGCAAAGCAATATCTCTTGCCTTTGACCGCGAAAGCATTGCAGCAGAAATTGCAGACGGTTCAATTGCATCTTATGCATGCGTCCCAAAGGGATATACTTTCAGCTCAACAGGCAAGGACTTTACTCCAAATGAAATAGAATTCCCAGAAGTCTGTTCTTACAATCCTACAGCTGCAAAAAAGTATTATGAACAGGCCCAGAAAGAGCTGGGAAGAAAGACCTTTGAATTTGAATTCCTCATAGCCGACCAACCTGCACTGCATATTGCTGCAACCTCACTAAAAAAACAGGTAGAAGCCCTTCTTCCAGGCATAAAGATGAACATGAACTTTGTTCCAAAGAGCGAACGCCGGAAACGCATGGTAAGCCACGACTTTGAGCTTGGTTTTACAAACTGGGGTCCAGACTATGCAGACCCAATGACATATCTTGCAATGTGGGTAACAGGAAACGACAACAACCATGGAAATTACAAAAACCCACAGTACAATGCCCTCATTTCCAGCTGTACAGACGGTGAGCTGTGTACAAAGCCTGATGAACGCTGGGCTGCACTTAAAAGAGCAGAAGCAATGGTCATGGAAGATGTTGCTGTAGTTCCTGTTTATCAGAAGTGTAATGCAGATCTTATCAAACCGAATGTAAAGGGAATTGCATTCCACGCTGTTGCCATAAACAGAATTTACAAGCATGTAGCAAAATAAGGAGACTGAGTAATGGAAGAATCTATAAATAAGAAATACAGCCATCTAGCAGTCAGCTTTTCAACCAGGATTTTTATAGTCCTCGTCATATTCTTTACAATTCAGACACTGCTTCTTGTAAGACTTGTAAAGAAATTCTCAAAAGACGACTATTCATCTTTCAGTGAAAAGGTTGTAGAAGAAGATGCAGGAAAAATAAGTAACTGGAACGAAGTTCTGGTAAA
>CACXDK010000214.1 GCA_902766345.1 uncultured Spirochaetaceae bacterium
AACTTTAACTATGAAGGAAGCAAAAATGTAACAGTAAAAACCACCCGCAAATCTAAATCTTCCTTCTTAGGAATAACACCAAAGATTCCTTCCCGCTTGGGCTATGCATTAACAGGCTGGTACAAAGAAAGCGAATGCATTAACAAAATTGATAAAGATACGAACATTACTGAAAGCTTCACTGCTTACGCAAAATGGGAGGACGTGGACATTTCTGAAGTTACTGTATATGACACAAACAGCATGTACATTGCACGCGGAAATTATACGGTAACAACATTTACAGAAGAAACACAGGGGGCATGGTACAAACTTACAACTGTAAAGGATTCCGACTACAAAATTAACTGGTGTGACAAGGTTGGACATAATAAAACTCATTATAACGAAGTACCAAATAATCTGGCAGACGCCATGCTGTATGTCTATGACAGCGAAGGGCAGCCTTTGACATTTGATCAAGCTATTTTTGATGATAACGACATAGCTGAGGATAATTATGCAGATGAAGATGGAAAAGAGTATCTGGATGTTGCTGTCGGCGGAACGTTCAAGGCAAAAGGCAGCGTAACATACATATATGTCCGTCCATATAATAATGAATCTGACAATATAGGCTCATGTGCTTTCCGCGTCATGAACGCAAATGCAAGTTCTTCAAATACTCTTTCTGCTGTAGTTACCAGCGAACAGAAGGACATTGAGCTTGATATAGAAGAAAAAAACGACGGCTCTATCATCTTCGGAATTCCAGATGAATGGACAAGCGGCAGTCTGAACTACAAATGGTATGTTGACGGACAGGCAATCGTCGTGAATAAGTATACTTACAGCTTCAATCCATCACAATACAAACGTGGCACTCACCTGCTCAGTTTGGAAATCGAAAAAGACGGTAAGTATTATTCCTACAGCGCACAGATTAAGGTGCAGTAAGGAGGCAGAATGATGAAAAAAACTAGATTGTTTAAAACCGCACGCATACTTGGCTTTGCACTTGCCTTGTGTGCATCCCTTTTTGTGGCAGTTTCGTGCAGCGACATTTCCCAGCCGGAAGAGCCTGCAAAAAATGAAGTTCAGGCAGAAAAACCTGTACTCAAAATCAAAATCGAAGACCCGGCAAGAACCGTATTCCCAAGCCTTGACCTTTCAGAGCTGGGAAATTTTTCACTTGGTGTTACACCTGTTGATGGAGATGAATTGAAACTTTTAGGAGAATACGGCACACTTGCAGACCTTCAAAAAGCAACTATTATTCTTGATGAAGAATATATCGATAAAGAGTACATTTACAAACTCTCAGCTATACTAAAAACTGAAAGCGAAGTTAAAAACTTTTCCAGTACCGTTACAACCAAATTGAGAGCAGGTGAAAATCCGCTCACATTCCGCTTTATCGTGGAAGACCTTGGTGAAGGAAAAGGCAGCCTTGACTTTACTCTGGACTATTCTGCTGACACAAAAAACGCTTCAAAAGTTACCAAAGGAATTTTTTATATTAAAACACTTGATGGTCAGTATGTTACGGATAATACCCTCTCTCCCTCTGATAACAAATTGACTGTAAGTGCTCCTGACCTTCCCGCTGGAACATACCATATAATAATTAGGTTACAGCATTTCCCATACATCGGCTCAACACCTGCTGAACCAGAAGTGAATGCTAAAACAGCTAAAAAACTTTATATTTATGACCCAGCAATAACTATGGCGGAATGGCAGGAAATAATTCACATTGCGACAGGTTATACAAGCAAAGCTACCAGAAAGCTCACTTCTTTGAACGATGTATATCAGCTCACTTATGTATATAACTATGAGGGAAAAGAAAATTACACAGAAGCTGTAACACCTTCTTCAAATCTTGCTTGGCCTGATGGGCGTGAAGGTTACAGCTTTGCCGGCTGGTACACAGACGAAGCACTCACGAAGCCGTTTGAAATCAGCAAAATCACGGAAAATACGACGGTGTATGCAAAATGGATTGATAACTCAGATAAAAACTTTGCAACAAAAACTACAATCGCAGAGAAGATTAAACAAATTTTTCCTCCAAACACGTCTGCAAAAAAACCTGCAACAATCAAAGTGCTCGGTCCGTTTAATGAAGCTGTGTTTGCAGACATAAGAACAGCTTTGTTGAACAATTCCGATGCATACATCGCCCTCGATTTCTCAGAGACAACAGGAATCACGGAATTGCCGAAAGGTGCTTTCTATCAAACAAATATAACCGGCATTACAATTCCAGCTTCAGTAGAAGAAATTGACACCAGTGCATTCCAAGATACACCTAATCTTAAAGAAATCCTTGTTGCAGAAGACAATGAAAACTTCAAGGCTATTGACGGCGTTCTTTACTCAAAGGATGGCTCTATTCTCATTGCTTATCCGGCAGGAAAGGCTGCAGAAAGCTACACCACTCCAGAAAGCGTAACAAGAATCAGATCTCGAGCATTCACTGGCAGCCAAGAAACACCTGTAATCAACATTACGAACAATGTAATGGTAATTGAAGGTCAGGCTTTCTATGAATGTAATGGCATTAAATCCATCAACTTTGACGACATTGAAAGCCAATGGTATGGTCGGAACATAAATGATCCAGACTACACTCCAGAGTATGATGAAATTATCGAAAATGGAGGTCAGTTTTATTCCATTGAAACCTTTGTCGAAGAATGGAAAAATGGTGCATCCGCCCCCTTTACGCTTGCCAGAAAAACTGGTGAAAAGTTCACAGACTATATTGATGAAACTGAGCGTGCTGTGCTCGCAGACACAGAAAGCTTAGACCTTACAGACGGCGGCTACAACATCTTCATGCTTGACGGCACTTCTGAAAACAAATGGATTAAGCTTTCAACCCTTCCTGGAACCCTCTACAAAGTATTCTGGTGTGCTCAAGATACATATTCCGAATTTGAAATCGGCTCTATGGATCCAGAAAAATTCTATAGCAGCTATTTAAGCGTTTTCACCAGCACAGGAAAAGAGCTTCCATTAACACCTTATGATTCAAATGCTTTGGAATACGTTAAAACCTTCGTAGCAGAAAGCACGACAACGTATTTTATACTTAATAATGGCGAAAAGGGTAAATTCATAGCCTTCCGCGTTACCGCAGCTGAGCCAATTAAGCCAGCCATAGACGTAGAGTTTGGTGACGAGCCTGATGATTATGATTATCTTCCTTCAAAATATGGTGAATACCGTTTAATTTATCAGTATAGCGATAATAAATATTACTTTGGCTATAAAATTGATTTCGGTGAAAATTCTCAGGTCTTTGCCTATGTGGACGGCGAACTGTTGCCAGAAAACTTTGTTGAGTTTGACGACGAGAAAGACAAAGGTCCGCATGTTCTCACTATCGAAGTTGTAATAGACGGAAAGCGTTACTCTTACAGCAGGCAGGTTAATGTATCGAATAAAACTTGGGGGTAAAATCACAAACCACCCGTCAAACGGGTGGTTTGAACACAGCCTATAAGGCTCGGTTCCCAAGCTGAGACTTAAGTCCCGGCTTTCA
>CACXDK010000215.1 GCA_902766345.1 uncultured Spirochaetaceae bacterium
CTCTACTGCAGCTGATGGACAGACTGCCGTATCAATTCACGTACTCCAGGGTGAACGTGAAATGGCTGATCAGAACCGTACACTTGGTCGTTTTGACTTGGTTGGCATTCCTCCTGCACCACGCGGTGTTCCACAGATTGAAGTTACATTTGATATTGATGCAAACGGTATTGTTCACGTTTCTGCAAAGGATCTTGGAACTGGTAAGGAACAGCACATTCAGATTACTTCTTCAAGTGGTTTGAGTGAGGATGAAATTAACCGCATGGTTAAGGACGCTGAGGCTAACGCAGAATCTGACAAGAAGAAGCGTGAGTCTATTGATGCAAAGAATGAAGCTGACAGTCTTGTATATTCTACAGAAAAGACTCTCAAAGATATGGGCGATAAGATTTCTGCAAGCGACAAGTCTGCTATTGAAGCTGCTATGAATGATTTGAAAGAAGCTTTGAAGGGCGACAATGTTGAAGACATCAAGAAGAAGACTGAGGCTTTGAAGCAGGCTTCTTACAAGATTGCAGAGGAAATGTATAAGGCTCAGGCTGCACAGCAAGGTGCTGCTGGAGCTGGTGCAAATGCAGGTGCTGGAGCAGGTAATGCTGGTGGTGCTGATGCAGGTGCTTCTTCTGCAAAGTCATCAGGCTTTGATAAGGGCAGTGCTGATGATGTTGAATATGAGGTTCATGACGACAAATAAGTCTAAGCTGTAAAATCAAACTGTGAAACTTTTAGGATAGTAAACGAACATGGCTACAAAACGTGATTATTATGAAGTGTTAGGCATTGATAAGAGTGCGG
Organism: uncultured Spirochaetaceae bacterium; assembly: GCA_902766345.1. The sequence continues at coordinate 799 of CACXDK010000215.1, forward strand.
ATAAGGAAACTATAAAAAAGGCATACCGTAAACTTGCTGTAAAGTATCATCCTGATAGAAATCCGGGCGATAAAGAAGCCGAGGAAAAATTCAAGGAGGCTACTGAAGCCTACGAAGTTTTGAGCGATGAACAGAAACGTCCTATCTATGACCAGTACGGATTTGCAGGTCTTGATGGCATGGGAGGCGGTGGCGGTCAAGGTTACAGCCATGCTTTCCATGACTTTAGCGATTTGTTTGGTGGCGGAGCTGGTGGATTCAGTGACATTTTTGAAAATCTTTTTGGCGGTGGATTTGGAGGTAGCTCCAGATCTTCACGGGCAAGAAGCAATGCTGGTGCATCACTCCGTTATGACCTTGAAATTGATTTTAAAGATGCTGTTTACGGCTGTAAGACTGAAGTACGCTTCCGCCACAAGGAATTGTGCCAGAAATGTCATGGTACTGGTGGCGAAGCTGGTTCTTCAAGAAAAACCTGTCCTACCTGTCAGGGTGTTGGACAGATTCGTCGCAGTGCTGGATTTTTCTCTGTTCAGCAGACTTGTCCAACCTGTGGCGGAAAGGGCACTGTAATTGACCACCCTTGTTCTGCATGTCATGGAACTGGTCTTGAGTCTAAAGATAAAGTCATTAGTATAAATATTCCTGCTGGCGTGGATGATGGCAGAAGAATTACCATTCCTCATCAGGGCGATGCAAGCGAGTCTGGTGGCGAAACTGGAGACTTGATTATTGTTATTCATGTACGGAATGACCGCTACTTTGAGCGTAGTGAAAACGATTTGTACTGTGCAGTGCCAATCAGTTTCTCTCAGGCTATTCTTGGTGCTGATATTACAATTACAACTCTTGACAATCGTAAGGCTACTATAAAAATTCCTGCATGTACTACAAATGGAAAGATGCTTCGCATTAAGAATGAGGGCGTTCCATATAGTGGCGGTGCAAAGAAGGGTGATTTGTATGTAAAGATTATGGTACAGTTGCCTTCTCATGTATCAAGACAGCAGTCTCTGCTTTTGCAGGAATATCTGAAGTTGGAAAATCCTTCAGATTCTCCAAATCCTATACCATTGTCAGAACTTTCAAACTAAGGAAACGCCTGTAAGACTAAAAACCCTCTATAAAATGTTATAAAATATGCCGATATAGAGTATAAACATTATACCATTTTTAGAGGGGCTATATGTATAAATATAAACATCGGGTGCTTTTTGTTCTGACTGAGTTTTTGGTAATAGCACTCATCATATTCCTTTCCGTCAGCATTATTCCTGCTGTAGATGAAAATAAACGATATTCAAACTTTTTTACATGGATAACTACAGCTGCATTAATTATTTCCGTTTTACTTGTATTTTATAAAATTAATGGATCACTTGACGCAAAATTTAAGAGAGATGCCCTTTTAAAAAATGAAACAAAGTTAATTTCGGATTTTATAGAAAGACTTAAATTCTGTTATTCTTTTGACGAATTCTATAAGATTATGGGTGAGGTTTTTGAAATTCAAGGTGACTGTTCAGTTTTGTTTGTTGACCGAATTAAAAACTTTGTTCTATATAATAGTCCTGATAGACTGACTATTGATAAGAATGTTTTAAGTACAATCGAACTTAACTTTGGTTCAAGCTGGAATGATGGTGTTTTCTTTTTAGGTTCAAATTATGGTATTGTAAACTCTTCAAGAGTTGCACGTGGTTTTTTTCTTGTATACAAGGGAAAGCATCTGTTTGTGTTCTGTAGATATACTAAGGCTTTTGATACTGCAATTTATAAAGACTTGTATGAAGAGTATTGTAATTTCTTGAACAGGACTACAACTATAAGTGATTTGTCTGAAATTGCTTCTCTTTCTCAGGAATGGCAGCAGCTTGCAAATACTCAGCGTTCGTTCCTTCCTGCTGTAATGCCTAATATTTCGCATCTTGAACTTGCTGCATATTTCCGTCCTTTGATTAACGTTTCTGGAGACTATTATTCTGTTCTTCCTATTTCAAAATCGAAAACACTTCTTATGCTGGGTGACGTTTCTGGTAAAGGTCTTGCTGCTGCTTTGGTTATGGGACTTGTGATGAATACGGTAAAAATCCTTGAAGACAAGGATGATTTGCCTGGTATGATTCGTGCGGTAGATAAAGCAATTAAGGGAATGCATCTTCAAGATAAGTACACTGTTTTGTTTCTTGGCATTGTTGATACAACCAAGATGACAATCCGCTATGTAAATGCTTCAATGTCTGACCCGATTGTAATTACAAAGGCTGCCGATGGGTACCGCATTAGACCGTTGACTTCTAACTGTTCTGTTGTTGGAATTATTGATTTGCCTGATGAAATTGAAGTTGCTGAGCAAAGATTGTTCCGTGGTGATGTTATTTTTATGTCTTCTGATGGTGTTTCTGAAGTTATGAATGATGAAGGTGTGGAACTTGGTGATACGGAATTGTTCCATAATACAATTACAACGAGTGCTGAAAAGCATCCAAAACAGTTTGTTGATGATATTGTAAATTTGATAATGTCATATAATGGCAATAAGCGATTGCATGATGATGTTACAATGATGGTTGCTAAAATTGTGGAGTAGGCTATGGTTTTTCTAGTTTTAAATGTCATTATAAGTATTTCTCTCATTGCTTTTTCTTTTACAATTGACACTGGAAAGAAAAATCAAACCAATAATACTGCTGTTATTGTAAACAGTACGCTCTTTTTGGCTGCTCTGTTTGCTCTTATGGCAATAACTCTTGCCATGTGTTTTTTTGCACCTCAGCAGTTGGCTCTTTCTATAGGAAAACTGATGTATCTCATCATGGGATGGTTTAGTGTAAACTGTTGTGTATTCTTGTATCTTTTCCCTGAAAAAGAAAAGCAAAGAAGACATTATGTTGTTCAGTGGGCATTAAATATAGTTGCCATGATTCTTATTTTCTTTGTAAAGGGTGGCGGAATCTCTAATATTTCCATTACGTATGATAATACATTCCAGATTGCGTCTGCATTTATTTTCAAAGGCTCTCTTGGAAGAGCCCTGATGCTTACGATTTTTGACTTTTATGTATATTCGTATCTTTTCTTCTGTCCTATATTTGTAAGCTTGATGGTGCTTGTTCGTGCAGAGCATACAAATGCTATTATTCCCCGTCAGAAGATTAATATTGCAACTATGGGAGTTTTTGCTTCTATTATAGTTTTGGCTTTCATAAAAGTTTCTTCTGTATATCAGCCTATGCTCAGGTCGCTTTTTATGGTTGGCTTTATTCCTGAGTTGTTTGGCTTTTTAGCTGCTGAAAGAAATAATGAAATTTGGGATAAAAAACTTGCTGTAAATGCTGGTATCAAATTTATATTTAGATATCTTATTCCATCTGCTGTAATAGCTCTTTTCTTTATGCTTTCATGGCCAATTTATTCACGTCATAAGACTCTTTTTTATATTTTGTTTGTTATTCAATGCTGTGTTATTTTTGCACTGTGGTATCTTACAAATCAGTTTATTGATAAAAAAGGTCTTGTTCGCGATAGCCGTTATGCACAGGCTTTTTCCGAAGAAATTGCTGCAATTAATTTTCAGCAGGAATCTTCTGAAATTACGTCAAAGCTGTTTAATATTTTTAATAAATATGTAGACTCTTCTTTTCTTAAGGTTATTGTAGACTCGGGTGATGGCTTTTTTGAATATGCTTATAGTTCTGTTCCAGATGATGAAAAGAAGTCTATTGAAATTCATACAGAGCTTTTTGATAAGCTGATGAACGTTAAAAAGCGTGTTGTGTTTAAGGAATTTGTAGGCAAGGATTCTTCTATTGCTACTGTTCGTGGTGAGCTGCTTAATTTGTTTAAGCTTACAGATAGTGATGCTTTCATTGTGATTAGTGAAGGTCACAGGCTTATTGGTCTTATTGCTCTTGGTAAAAAGACAAGTGGAAATGTTTACAATGATTACGACTTAAAGGTATTCAACAATCTGTATTCAAACTTCTTTGTTATTGGATACTACATGAAAAACATTTTGAATGAATCCGTTGTTGGTACTGTAAACAAAGAAATTAAAATGTCTGCCCAGATTATTACGTCTATTCAGGAAAACATGGATCACATTAAAAATCAGAAATATGATATTGGTTACAGAATGGTTCCTGCTCGTAATATTGGTGGTGAATTTGTAGATATTATCCGCCTTACGGATACACGTTATATCTATATTATTGGTTCTTTGAGCGGTAAGGGAATTGCAGCTTCAATGAATATGGTTATTATGAAGTCTATTATTCGAACCTTCCTTGCTGAAACAACTGACTTTAAGCTGCTTATTCAAAAGGTTAATATGTTTATTAAGGACAGCCTTCCAAAAGGTGTATTCTTTTCAGGATTGTTTGGATTGATGGATTTAACTACAGATACAATGTATTATATTAACTGTGGTGCTCCTGTTTTGTTCCTTTATACACGGGCTTATAATAACGTTATTGAAATTCAGGGTGACGGATATATTCTTGGATTTGCAGATGATATTAGCAAACTTATAAAAGTAAAGAAAGTTAAGCTTGCTCCTGGTGACATGGTGTTTGCTTGTACTGACGGTTTGATTGAAACAAAATCATTGCGTGGTGAAAAATTTGGTAAGTCCAGAATTCAAAATGAAATGATGGATAACTCTTCTTACCCTGCAGATAAGATTTGTCAGTTTGCATACGAGGCTCTTGGTCAGTTTACTTCAACTCAGCTTGAAGATGATATAACAATATTCATGTTGAAGTATCTTAGTTCTGATGAAAAGGAGGTTAAATAGTGAATCAGCTTTCTTTGACTGAAAAAATTGGTCCTAACTATGTGTTGCTTGAACTTGTAGGTGATGTAAACTCATATACAATTTCTGAATTGCAGGAAAAAATTTATCGATATATAATTGACACCAACGTAGTTCTTGATATGTCAACTGTGTCTTCAATGGATTCTTCTGGGTTGGGAATTATTCTTGCAGGAATAAATGATGCAGAAAAATTTGATACCAAGCTGTTTATTATGAACCCTTCTGATGCGGCTCACTATGCATTAACACGGACTGGGTTCTGGAATACATTCTATATTATTCATTCGGTAACAGAGGTTTCTGATGCGATGTAATAAAATGGTGCTGATGTGTTTTGTTTCTGCTTTGTTGTGTTTTACTAGTTGCGGAAAAGAAAACAAGACTGCGGTACAGGTTAATTCAAAAAAAAATGAGGTTGAAGTAAAACAGAATTTGGAATTGGAAAAACTAGGAAGGGTTCTTTCTAGAATGTCACCACGGTTTTTAGAGGTGGTTACAATATCTGATATAGAAGCTTTTCTTGCAGATCTTAATGTGGTACTTCAGGAAGAAAAAACATTCCGTAACGATGATTTAAGTCTTTATTATTTAATAGACAAAAAACATAATGTCGGTTCTGATTATGTTCCAAAAGATTTGGTTCCGCTTAAAAAGAATGATTTGTTTGCAATAAGCCGCAATGATCTTTCTCTTCGTCCTGAGGCATATAAGGCTCTTGAAGCTTTGTCGCAGGGAGCGTTAAATGACGGAATAAAGCTTTTGGTAAGTTCTACATACCGTTCATATAAATATCAGGAAGGTCTTTTTAACCGCTATGTATCGCAAGATGGTGTTGAACTTGCTGAGCGATATAGTGCAAGACCTGGAACAAGCCAGCATCAGCTTGGTGTTGCCGTTGACTTTGGTTCTATTACTGATGACTGGGGTGATACTAAAATGGGAAAATGGGTTTACGAACATGCTGCAGATTATGGCTGGTCGCTAAGTTTTCCTCAGGGGTATGAAGATGTTACGGGCTATATGTGGGAGTGCTGGCATTTCCGATATATTGGTAAAACTGCCTGCAATTTTCAAAAGAAATGGTTTGGCGACATTCAGCAGTTTATGTTTGAATTTATTGATGCCTGGGAAAAAGATTCTGAGTCTTAATTTTTTTGACTAGTTTTTCTGTTCCAGATGTAACGGTGTAAGACCGAAACTTTCTTTGGGCTGGTGGGAGTCTGAACCTTCTGGCTCTATGTGAATTACAATGTCGTATACTTCTGGAATTTCTTTGCGTACGGCTTCTTCTACTTTTTCTGCAAGCTCATGTGCTTCATATACTGTGATGTTAGGCTGAACTTCTATATCAAGATCAATGTCTATTAAGTTTGCAATTTTTCTTATTCTTGCCTTATGCGGATTTGAAACCCCTGATACTGAAATTGCTGCATGAAATAATTTTCTGTACAGAATGTTGTCAACGTTTCCGTCCATGAGTTCCGTATTTGTCTGCTTAAAAAGTTCTGCTGCATTTTTAATGACCCAAATGCCAACTAACAATGCTATGGCAGGATCAAGGACTGGGCATTTGAAAAGTGTTGAAAGAATGAGTCCTGAAAGGATTCCTGCTGACATAATGATGTCGTTTTTCATGTTCTGGGCATTAGCCTTTACTATGTCGCTGTTTGCAATCTTTCCATAGTGATATTGTAGTATTGCAAGAAGAGTTTTTCCGCAGATGGAAATGACAGCTGCTACGATTGCATAGTAAGAGATTGATTGAATCTCAGCATGATTAATAATCTTGATTATGCTTTTCATGATCAGCTGTGCTCCAGCAAAAAAGATTATGAATGCAAGCATCATTGTTGCTGTAGTTTCTGCCCGTCCATGTCCCCACGGATGATCTTTATCGCTTGGCTTACTTATCATTCCACCGATGATGAGTGTGACTATAGCTATAAGAACATCAGTAGAACTGTCAATGCCGTCTCCCATAACGGCAAGAGAACCTGAAAGATGTGCTAAAATAAGTTTTATTGCAGCGAGGACTGCATTGCCAAGAAGTGCTATTGTTCCTGCTAGTTTTATGTAATGAATTCTGAAACTTTCTGTTTCCATGCAATCTATTATACTATAAAGTTTGAAAATGTATAATGAAAAAAGGGCTTTATGAAAGCATAACTTTCATAAAGCCCTTTATTTTTTATCGTATTTTATTTTGCTACGATGTTTACAAGCTTATCTGGAACAATTACAACCTTTACGATTGATTTTCCGTCAAGGAACTTCTTTGCACCTTCTGTTTCAAGGGCAATTTTCTGAAGTTCATCCTTGTCTGTTCCTGGAGCTGCTTCGAACTTGTCGCGGAGCTTACCGTTTATCATTACAACGATTGTCTTTGTATCTTCCTTGCAGAATTCTTCGTTGAATGTTGGCCAAGTTTCATAGGCTACAGTTTTGTCGTGACCAAGTTTCTGCCAGAGTTCTTCTCCAAGGTGTGGAGCATAACAGGCAAGCATTTTAACAAAACCTTCCCACATTACACGAGGAATGGAGTCAAGTTTTGAACATTCATTGATGAAAATCATCATCTGGCTTATTGCTGTGTTAAAGTTGAGTGTATCAGTGTCGTCCGATACCTTTTTTACAGTCTTTGCATAAGTCTTGCGCAATGATACAAGAGCTTCGTCTTCAAGTTTTCCTGTAATGTCAATGTCAGAATATGGCTTCTGAGCTATGCCCCATATTTTTTCAAGGAAACGGTTTACACCGATAAGTCCCTGTGTGTTCCAAGGCTTTGATACAGTAAGAGGTCCCATGAACATCTCGTACATGCGAACGCTGTCTGCACCGTAGGCTTTAATCATTTCGTCTGGGTTTACTACGTTCTTCAAAGACTTACTCATCTTTGCAATAACGCGTTCAAGTTCTTCACCGTCTTCTTTAGAGAAGAACTTACCGTCTTTTTCGTCTACCATGTCAACTGCAACCAAAGATTTATTCTTTCTCTGGAATGCAAAAGAGGTAATCATACCCTGGTTGATAAGACGCTGGAATGGTTCTTTTGTGCTTACTGCTCCAATATCGTAAAGTACCTTGTGCCAGAAGCGGGAGTAGAGCAGGTGAAGAACGGCATGTTCTGCTCCTCCTACGTAAAGATTAACAGGCATCCAGTAGTTTTCTATATCTTTAGAAACAAATTCCTTGTCATTCTTTGGATCAAGATAGCGCAGATAGTACCAGCAGCTTCCTGCCCACTGAGGCATTGTGTTTGTTTCGCGTTTTGCGTCTGCACCGCACTTAGGACACTTACAGTTTACCCATGAGTCAATGCCGGCAAGAGGGCTTTCGCCTGTGCCTGTTGGCTGATATGTCTTTACATCTGGCAATTCGAGAGGCAATTGGTCTTCTGGTACTGGAACTGTACCGCAGTGAGGACAATGTACTAAAGGAATTGGTTCACCCCAGTAACGCTGACGGCTGAAAACCCAGTCACGAAGTTTGTAGTTTACAGCTTTCTTACCGATTTTCTTTTCGGTCAGGAACTCTATCATCTTTGCAATGGCGTCTTTCTTGTTAAGTCCGTCAAGGAATTCTGAGTTTACATGAACACCGTCTTCTGTCCAAGCCTGCTTTTGAACATCAACTTCGCTCTTAAGAACTTCAATTATTGGAAGCCCGAACTTCTTTGCAAAGTCCCAGTCACGTGTGTCGTGGGCAGGAACTGCCATGATTGCTCCTGTTCCGTAAGAAATAAGAACATAGTCTGCTACCCAGATTGGAATGAGCTTTCCGTTTACAGGGTTGATTGCATAACTTCCGCTGAATACACCAGTCTTGTCTTTTGCAAGGTCTGTGCGTTCAAGGTCGCTCTTCTTTGCTGCCTGCTCACGATATGCCTGTACAGCTTCTTTCTGTTCAGCTGTTGTAAGCTTTTCAATATCCTTGTGCTCTGGAGAAACAACCATGTAGGTTGCTCCGAACAATGTATCGCAGCGGGTTGTATATACAGTAAGTTTTGTGTCTGTTGGTTTTCCGTCTTTGTCAGCAACAGTAAAGTCAACTTCTGCACCTTCTGAGCGTCCAATCCAGTTGCGCTGCATGAGTTTTACACTTTCTGGCCAGTCAAGCCCGTCAAGGTCGCTGATAAGCTGGTCGGCATAGGCGGTAATCTTTAAAATCCACTGGCGGATTGTCTTGTGTGTAACCTGTGCTCCACAGCGGTCGCAGTGACCTTCTTTTACTTCCTCGTTTGCAAGACCTGTCATACAGCTTGGACACCAGTTAATTGGTGTTTCAGCTTCGTAAGCAAGTCCTTTTTTGTAAAGCTGAAGGAAAATCCACTGAGTCCATTTGTAATAGTCTGGTGTACAGGTGCGGATTTCCCTGTCCCAGTCGTAGCTGAAACCGAGTGCTTTTATTTGCTGTGTAAAGTGATCAATGTTCTTGAATGTTGTTGTGGCAGGATGTGTACCTGTCTTGATTGCGTAGTTTTCGGCAGGAAGACCAAAAGCATCGTATCCCATTGGGTGCAGGACGTTGAAGCCTTTCATGCGAAGGTAACGACAATAGATGTCTGTTGCTGTGTAACCTTCTGGGTGTCCTACATGTAGACCTGCTCCACTTGGATATGGGAACATATCTAGTACGTACCGTCTTTTATCTTTTGGAAAATGTGTGTCTTCTGTAACTTTGAAAGTCTTGTTATCAGACCAATATTTCTGCCATTTAGGCTCAATCTCATTAAATGGATAGGACATGTAAAACCTCTTTTGAACTTGTTTGAAAAGTGAAAGTATTATATCAATTTTTATATTTTTATAGAAGAGATTTGCAAAATCATTTATATTTATGCGGTGTGCAAGTGCTTTTTTTCTATATTCTGCTTGCTCTATTGAATATTTTGAAAAATTACAGTAAATTAAATCAAAAGAATTATTTTCTTTAATATATAGGAGTAAAAACTTTTATGGTAAGAGTTGCTATTAACGGTTTTGGCCGTATTGGTCGTTTGGCTTTCCGTCAGATGTTCGAAGCTGATGGTTATGAAGTAGTTGCAATCAACGATTTGACAAGCCCAAAGATGCTTGCACACCTCTTGAAGTATGATACAGCACAGGGTGGATTCATGGGTCGCATCGGTGAAGGAAAGCACACTGTATCTGCTACAGAAAACTCAATCATCGTTGATGGAAAAGAAATCAAAATTTCTGCAGAAAAAGACGCAGCTAACTGCCCATGGGCAGCAAACAAGGTAGACGTAGTTCTTGAATGTACAGGTTTCTACTGTGCAAAGGACAAGGCAGCAGCTCACATTACAGCTGGTGCAAAGAAAGTTGTAATTTCTGCTCCAGCAGGAAACGACCTTCCAACAATCGTTTACAACGTAAACCA
>CACXDK010000216.1 GCA_902766345.1 uncultured Spirochaetaceae bacterium
GCAGGACCTTTTGCTCCAAAGAAGCTTGAAATTTCAAAAGCTACCGTCTGATTTAAGAAGAGATATGGAAATGACATGACAAATGATGTTGTTACATAAGGGTCTGCCCATTCGTACAAATGTTCGTACCATTTGAGATCTTCATCTATTTTGCGGTAGTTATCACCGTCTTCGTTCAAAATCTTTACATTCTGCTGGTTTAAGAGACCTGTGTATCCGCCATATAAACCAAGTTTGACTTTTGATGCGTCAAATCTGAGAAGAACCCCATCATTTTTCTGTGAAAAAACAACATTTGTAAGGTGACTGTATTTAAAACGCCCGAAAGAAACAGAACAGGTTGAATCTGCACTCATTTTTTCAAGATATGTAACCTTGAACAAGTCTAAGTCAAATCCTATTTTTGTTTGTTTGTCTTTTTCGTATTTTTGTATGTATTCGGTGACAATTGAACCTTGTCCTGCAAATGAAAGCTTTTCATCTTTTGTGATTGGGAATTTTAACCATCCTGTAAGTTCTTGCTTTGCTTTTGTGTTAAGGTTTGTTTTGCAAGAGGCCTCAATACTATCGCCTTCTGCAGAGAGAGTTGAGGTTGCAAGTCCTCCGTATTCAATATCTATTGCAAATGCACCTGCAGCTGCTGAAAGTAGTAATATGCTGATTAGATATCTTTTGATGCATTTCATGGTCTAGTTTCTCCCCGCGGTATCAAATTTTTCAATACATAATGTGATTATGTTTAACATTTCCTGTCCAGACAATACTCTGTTTGGATAGTAATTTGAAGGTATAATACCAGCAGCCTTCATCTGCTTAAATGCATAGCGCGGATGATTCGTAATACGGTAGAAAACGCTGTTGTTTATGTTCCAGGTTTTGCTTATCATATGTGCAAAATTCTTTGCAGTAATTGGAGTTTTTAAAGAAGGATTTCCTACTATTATATTCTCACTTTTCAATATATCAAAGCAGGTTTCATAAGAATCTGTATCTTGAGCCATACCAGTTGCAACTGCTGACATATAACTTGCCTGTCCGTAAGTTGCCTGCTCTGTATTGAGTATCTGAGTCAGTCTTCCTGCAACCTGTGCATTTGCATGTACGGCAATCACGCAAAATGCCAAGAATATAAATAACCGTTTCACCTTCCAAACTCCTTTTTTTATTATGTATCTTTCGGTTTAGATTTTAAGAGTATGAATAGTTCCTGTCAACAAAACTGGGATGAACGTCGAATTTTAGGGATGAACGTCATTTTTTTACGTTCAAAAACATATTTTCGTTCATTTTGCCGACACAATTCATACTTTGGCAATCTAAAACAGAAAATACAAGACTTTTAGTTCTTGTAGATAGCTTTTTATGCCATTATAATTTATAATATCACACAAGAGGTTTTATGTCATGAAAAAAGGTACAAAAAGAGTATTTTTATTTAAGAATTTAGATATTATAGCCACTGTTTTACTGTTTATTCTATGCTCTGTTGGAGCGTATTTTGGAATATTTGCAAAAATAGATTATCGTATTTATGACTTCTTATTGGGTAAAGGTCATTCTGTAGATGAAAGCGATAAAGTTATGCTTGTTGATATAGATGACCTCTCTATAGATGATATTGGTGTTTGGCCTTGGAACCGTGATATTATTGCAGACATGCTGTTGCGTGCACGTGAATTTGGTGCATACAACGTAGTATTCGATATTGAGTACCTCCAGAAGTCCGTTAAGGCACTTGTTCCTGACGCACAGCAGGAGGTAGACGAGACTGTAAATTCTGCAAAGATGAATATTGAAAATGTTATTTCGCAGTTTGCAGACGCAGCTGTTTCTGGGGCATATTCTTCAGATGAACTTCATGGAATTTCTCAGATGCTTGTTGATGAATATGTAAATCCTACAATTGATGAAATAAAAAATTCTACATATTCATTGTCTCGTGATAATGATGATTATTTTGCAAGAGCTTTGCAGTTTTTTGGTAATCCATGGATGACTGTCAATGTCGGAATGTCACATGAACTTGATTCTTATGAAATTTTTGATGATGTTTCTGCTGTTTCTGATGAACAGGTTCAGTTTATGCATTCTCGCGATTATGCGGCAAAGCGTTTTTTGTTTTCTGATGAAAAAGTAAAGGATGAGAATGGCCTTATTGAAAAAGGCAATGCCATTTCTAGAAAGGAACAGGAGTCTTATCGTGGTTATTATCCTGTTAGAATGGACTTTCTAAAAGTTGCATCTGGAATTGGTGTAACGAATGTTATTGTAGATAAAGACGGTACTCGAAGACGTGTTGAGCTTCTTTCTCATCTTGACCCTGATAAAAAATTCAAGTGGGTCTTGAAAGATGGAACTTATACTGCAGCTAAAATGGACAAAGAACTGTATGCACCTCAACTTTCTTTTGCTCCATTGCTTGCATATCTTGATGTTCAGTCTGTAGAACGAAAAGCTCATTCTCTCGTGTTGAAAAATGCTCAGCTTCCAAACAAAATGAAGCGTGTTGATATAAATATTCCTCTTGATTCAAGTGGATGTATGTATATTAACTGGCTCAAAAAAAATTATAATTCCAGCTTTAGGGAACATGTTTCTTTTGCTTATGTTTATGAATTGGACAGAACAGAAGACCGCCTTGTTCGAAATCTTTCTAACGTAACAAAATATCAGATGGTTGATGAAGAAGGCTATGCATTGCCTTATTATCAGTATGCGGTAGAGTTGCTGAATGAATATGATCAGATAAAGGCTTCTCTTGCCGCAATGATGGCAGTGTGTAATGGTTATGATGAAAATGGCGAGCCTATAAAAGTTACTCCATCGGAAGATTTGTTCCGTAAACTTCCTTCTTCAATGCAGGAAAAAATTGCAACTTCTTTTATGGAAGGAAAGCTTACTGAAGATGCATATACTGAATATTTTGAAATGAGAAATCAGTTTTATGCAAATTTAAAAGCCTATGTAGAAGCTTCGTTCAAGGAACCTGTACTTGAAGCTTTCGCAATGCATGATGATGGTGAAAACTCTGAAATGATTAAGGCTATTCAGGAAGAAGTTGCAGGATTTTTTGATGGTATTTCTTTAGATTACAGTCTGTTTACTTCTTATTATGATGAATTAAAGCAGAAATTTGAAGGTTCCTTCTGTATCTTAGGAAACACTGCTACTGCCAGTACGGATTTGGGTGTAACTCCTTATGAACGTCGTTATCCAAACCTTGGAACTCACGCAAATGTTGTAAATACTATTTTACAGCAGGATTTTATAAGACCTATGCCTTTGTGGATAGATCTTATTTTTGCCTTTGTTCTTGCCTGTTCGATTATATTGTTTACTAAGAAAATGTCTAACGGACAGCGTAACGTATTTGCCGTGTTGTATCTTGCAGTTCCTATTTCTATTTCTGTGTTACTGATGATTTTCTTCAACATTTACATACCTGTTTTTAGTACAATTGTATTTGTTGTTTTTACTTATGTTACAAACCTTGTTTTAAACTTCATTGCTGTAGAAAAAGATAGATCCACTCTTAAGCGAGGTTTCGATGCTTACGTTGCTCCTGAAGTTGTAAACCAGATTGTAAAAGACCCTTCAAAGCTGAGCTTGGGTGGAGTAAACAAGAACCTTACAGCTCTGTTTTCTGACGTAAGAAAGTTCTCTGGTTTTACTGAAATGATAAACAACGAGGAAGGGGAAAATAAGGGTGCTGTCCGCCTTGTTGCAATATTGAACGATTATCTTGGATTGCTTAGCGATGCCATCATGGACAGCAAGGGTACTATAGATAAGTACGTAGGTGATGAGATTGTTTCCTTCTTTGGAGCACCTATCGATGATCCGTTTAATGCATTTAATGCCTGTGTTGCAGGAATCCGCATGAAGCAGGTTGAAGATGAATACAATGCAAAACATTTCGATACTGATCATGATATTCCGATGCGTCTAGAGTCTCGCGTAGGACTTAATACTGGAGATATGGTTGTTGGAAACATGGGTACTGCAAAGAAGCTGAACTATACAATTATGGGTAACAACGTAAACCTTGCTTCCCGTCTTGAAGGTACTAACAAAGTTTACGGTTCTTGGATTATGTGTTCCGAAAGTACATGGAAAGCTGCAGATACTGGAGAAAAAGCCGGGCTTCTCGTTGCAAGAAGTTTTGACTGTGTACAGGTTATTAACGTTAAAAAGCCTGTTCAGCTTTACAATATTCTTGGTCTTAAAAGCGAACTTCCACCAGAACAGATTGAAGCTGCAGAAATCTTTAATGCAGGAATAAATTTGTATTTGAATGGTAGAGATACCCCTAATGAAAAGAAAGATATTGATGATTTACGTAAAGCCTACAACTATTTTGAACAGGCTGCAAAATGCTATCCAAAAGATGAATCTTCAAAAGTATTTATGGAGCGTTGTAAACAGTTTATTACAAACGGACTTCCTGATGTCTGGGATGGTGTTTATGTCATGCAGTCAAAGTAAAGCTGCGTAGGATTTTTTATTGTGGTTTACCTCATAAAAAAGATTATCATTCTTTTTATAACATTGTTTCTTGTTTCTCTTTCTGTATTTTGTGCCTTTCACATTATTCCAGGTGATCCTGCAATGCTTATTTTAGGTACTGAAGCTTCACCTGAAAAACTTGAATCTTTGCGTATTGAACTTGGAACTGATAAACCTTTACTGACACAATATACAGGCTGGGTAAAAGGTATATTTCACGGTAATTTTGGCATGTCGTTGAAATATCGTAAAAGTGTTGCAGAATTAATAAATAGTCGCATTACAGTAACCTTTATTTTAGGCCTGACTGCTTTTTTTATTGTTGCTCTTTTAGGAATTCCTCTTGGAGTTTTATCGGGCTATAAAAAAACAGGATTTATTCATCAGGTTATAATATTCTTTTCTATGATTGGTATATCCATTCCTGGATTTTTTTTGAGTGTTTTGATTATATGGGCCTTTGGTTTGACTTTACATTTTTTTGTTCCAGGGCAATATAAGGGCTTTCAATTAATATTTCCTGCTGTTGCAATTGCTCTTCCTCAAATTGCCGTTCTTGTAAAATATTTAAGTTCCTCTGTAGTTGAGGAATATGCAAAGCCGTATGTTAGAACTGCCAGAAGCCGTGGAAATTCTGAGTTAAGGATTTTGTTTTGCCATGTTTTGAAAAATTCAACAGTGGCAGTACTTCCTTTAATTGGAATGATAATAGGCAGTATATTCTCTGGCTCTATTATTGTAGAGCAGGTCTTTTCTATTTCAGGTACTGGGAGACTTCTTATTTCTTCTGTTACTTCAAGGGATTTTCCTCTTACGCAGACAATAGTGCTGTATATCGCTTCTACTATTGTATTTATAAATTTTTTTGTTGATATTCTTATTCAGCTTATTGATCCGAGAATAAGGCTGAAACGTTAAATGCACTATGAAAAAAATATCTTATAATCTTTTGATTGGTTCAGTTTTAATTTGCATTGTTTTTTCTCTTGCCCTTATAAGTTTTTTTTACACTCCATACATTGTTTCTGATATGGATACTCTTTCTAGAAATCTCCCGCCTAGCACTCTTCATCTTGCTGGTACCGATTCTTTTGGACGTGATATTTTTAGTCGGCTTATGGTTGGTGCCCGTTTTACTTTACTTGTTGCAATTACAACTGTTACGGTTAGTACTATTATTGGTAGTATTATCGGTGTTGTAGCAGGCTATGTAGGCGGTGCTGTTGATGAAATAATTATGCGTGTTGCGGATGTGCTGTCTTCATTTCCAGGAATTCTTATTGCACTTGTAATTGTTACTGTGTTGAATTACGGACAATATACTATTATTTTAGCTCTTTGTATTATGTTTGTTCCAAGTTATGTTAGAATTGTAAGGGTGGGGACGTTGCAATGCAAAAAATCGGAGTTTATTCAGAATTACAGAGTTTATGGTGCTTCTCATTTACGCCTTATTGTTGTTCATATTTTTCCGAATGTGTTTCCTCTTATTTTTCCTTCCATAATAATTGGAATTTCTAATGCAATTCTTGCAGAATCAAGTATGAGCTACCTTGGTTTGGGAATTCAACCTCCTGTTCCTAGTTGGGGATGGATGTTGAATGAAGCTCAGAATTCTATTTTCATTGCTCCTTGGTATGCCGTGTTTACAGGGCTTATGATTGTAATCACAATAACTGGTTTTAACTGTCTGGGTGAAGGTTTAGGTAAGTCTCATGGAAAATAGTATTCTTGATGTAAAAAACTTGACGGTCTATGTTACAGTAGATGATAGAAAATTTCCTGTAGTTCATAATTTGAATTTCTCTGTGATGAAAGGCGAAATATTTGGCATAGTGGGCGAAAGTGGATGCGGAAAAACTCTTACGGCACTTTCTATTCCAGAACTTTTACCAGATGGAATTTTTCAGTCAAAATCTTCTGTTGTGTTTGAAAATGTTATTTTGCATAGTCTTACATCAAAAGAAAAAAGAAATATATATGGAAAAGACATTTCTATAATTTTTCAGGAACCTATGACTGCATTAAATCCTCTTGTTACAATAAAGAAACAGGTTGAGGAATCCTTGTTGCTGCATACAAAAATGACAAAAGAGCAGCGTCATAGTCGGGTAAAAGAATGCCTTCTTGAAGTTGGAATTCATAATGTGGAGCAGGTGATGGAAATGTATCCGCATGAACTTTCTGGTGGCATGCGGCAAAGGGTAATGATTGCTTCTGCTGTTATTTGTAGGCCGAAACTTTTAATTGCAGATGAACCAACTACAGCTTTGGATGTAACAACTCAAAATCAAGTTCTAAATTTAATAAAAAAAATAAATACAATGTATGGAACTTCTGTTCTCTTTATATCCCACGATTTAAAAGTTGTAAGCAGTCTTTGCAGCAGAATTGCTGTTATGTATGCAGGCACTTTTGTGGAGCAGGGGAGTGTACAAGATGTATTTAATAATCCTTGTCACGAATATACAAAAGGTCTTCTTGCTTCTATTCCGTCTGCAGAAAAAAAAGGAACACGGCTTGCTTGTATTCGCGGAAAAGTTCCTTCTGTTATAGAAGCAAAAATGGCATGTGCTTTTGCTCCACGTTGCGACAGGGCTGAAAATCGCTGTTATGTAGATATTCCAGAAAAGACAGTTGTTTCACCTGAACATTATGCCTGGTGTCATTTTTCGTGTAGTAAGGAGTAGTGATATTATGGCATTAACAGATGAAATTCTTTCTTTACAAAATGTTTCGTGTGGTTATGAAAATCATGGATTGGGAATTTGGGGGCAGAGGAAATTCAAACCTATTCTGAAGGATATTGATCTTCATATCTGTAAAAATGAATTTTTCGGGCTTGTAGGTGAAAGCGGTTGTGGAAAATCTACTCTTGCAAAGACAATTCTTGGAATAGTTCCTTTTTCAGGTTCAATGATTTTTGATGGCAATATAATAAACCAAAGCTTTGTAAAAGATAGAAAAAATATTGCCCGTCGCATTCAGGCTGTGTTCCAGGATCCTCTCAGTTCTCTTGATGTCCGCAGGACTATAGGGCAGACAATGATGGAACCTTTATGCATTCATAGAATTGGAACAAAAAAAGAGCGGTACGAAAAAGCTGTGTCCATGTTGGAGACAGTCGGGCTTGATGCTTCATTCATGAATAGATTCCCGCTTGAATTAAGTGGAGGTCAGCGTCAACGGGTATGCATTGGGGCTTCTCTTATTCTTGAACCGCAATTTCTTATTGCCGATGAAGCAATTTCTTCTCTTGATGTTTCTGTAGGCTCTCAGATTTTAAATCTATTCATGGAGCTTCACGAGAAAATGGAATTTTCCATGCTGTTTATTTCTCATAATCTTGATGTTGTACACTATCTTTGTGACAGGGTTGCAGTTATGCATGATGGCAAGATTGTTGAAACTGGTATATCTGATGAAATCTATTGCAATCCTTCGCATCCATATACAAAACAGTTGATTTCTTCTGCAAAGCTAGGAAAATAGCAGTAAATTGACACTTCCTGTTATAAACTCTATAATTACTCAAAAATAAAGGGGGTATGCTATGCATCTTTTAAAAAACTTTATCTTAAAATTTTTAGTTTTATTAATTTCCATTACCTTCATGGGATGTGGAGTTATAATGGTAAAAACAGACTCAAAACAGTCAAAAAATCCTAAAAAGGACAGTATTGTTTTTGGTTATGCAACAGAATTGAATAATTTTGATCCTTTTTCTGCTATGACTGCGGATGCTCGATCTGTAAATTTCAATTTGTTTGACGGTCTTGTAAATGTAACTACAGACGGAGATTTTACACCTGCCATTGCAGAGTCATATACAGTTTCAGATGATGCAAAGACTTACACTTTTATTTTGCGTAAGGATGTAAAATTTCATGACGGTAAATTGTTGAATTCAGATGATGTTATGTATTCAATTGAAAAAGCAATTGCTTCATCTTTGTCTGGTTATAATAAGATAAAAGATTTTTATATTACCGATGATGGAAAACTTGTAATAACACTTCTTGCTGCAGATACAGGTTTTATTGCATATCTTACAACTCCAATAGTTCAGGCAAATGCAGAAAATCTTGCTCTTTCTCCTATTGGTACAGGTCCTTATAAAGTTAGTGAATATGTAGAACAGGATCATCTTACTCTTGAAAAAAATGAAGACTACTGGGGACAGAAAGCAAACTTAAAGACTGTAACTTTGAAATTCCTTGATAATCAGGCAAACATGATTTTGAATTTTCAGGCAGGAAGCATAGATGCATTTAGTGCAAATGCAGATACAGTTGAACAGCTTGGAAATAAAGAAATTACAAAGTATCAGAGAAATTCAAATTCAGTACAGTTACTTGCTTTGAATAATGC
Organism: uncultured Spirochaetaceae bacterium; assembly: GCA_902766345.1. The sequence goes on from CACXDK010000216.1 coordinate 8,878, forward strand.
TGTTGCTCCATTTAATGATGTTCGTGTTCGTAAAGCTCTTAATTATCTTGTTGATGCAGATGAAATTATTAAGACTGTAAACTATGGATACGGTGTAAAAACAGGAAGTCCTCTTATTCCAGCTCTTGTAAAATATTATAATAAAGATGTTGATAATGTTTACAATCCTGATGTTGAAAAAGCCCGTACTTTGTTAAAAGAAGCTGGCTATGAAAATGGTTTCAGTTTTTCAATAACAGTACCTTCTGCTTATACAGTTCATGTTCGTACTGCAGAAGTTATTGTTAATCAGCTTGCAAAGGCTGGCATTAAAGCTTCTATTACACAGGTGGATTGGGCAACTTGGTTGCAGAAGGTTTACACTGACAGACAGTATGAAGCTACAATTATTTCTGTAGACGGATCTCTTGCATACCCAACAGCATTCCTTTCCCGCTATTGTTCAACAGCTTCTAATAACTTTGTAAACTTTAAGTCTTCTGCTTTTGATAAAGTTTATGAAAAGGCTGTAAATACAGTAAAAGAAGAAGAAAAGATTTCATACTTTAAGGAAGCTCAGAAAATTCTTAGCGATGAAGCTGCAAGTGTTTATATTGAAGATATAGCAACTCTTACAGTTTATACAAAAGAATTTGCAGGAAATAAAGATTATCCTTTGTATGTAACTGATTTTTCTGCAATTTATGCTGCTGACTGATTAGCTTTATTCCAAAACCAAATCTGTAACGGTTGCTTCGGTGACCGTTACTAAATCTGATGGGGCAATGATTATTTGTTCGCCCCTAACGCCCGCACTAATATATACTTTTTCGTGATTCATTACTGAAGAGTCTATAAATGTGCGGTATTTTCTTTTCATTCCAATTGGGGAACATCCACCCCTTACATAGCCCGTAAGCGCGAGTAGTTCATTCTGCTTTACAGGTGTAACTTCTTTTACACCCGCTGCTGTACGGGCTTTTTTTAGGTTTATTTCGTGAATTGCACTCTGACAGAATACTAGAATCTCTTTTGTTTCTGCCCTCATTACGATTGTTTTATATACACACTCAACGGGAATGCCCAGCTTTTTAGCTAATTCTTCGGCAGCACCCCGTTCAAGCTCGTGTTCTCCGTCATCTGCGTATTCTTTTGTCTCGTAAGAAATTTTTGCGCTTTCAAGAATACGCATTGCGTTTGTTTTTTTCATGATTAAGCCTTAGTTTTCTTTTTTTACACTAACGACATAACTTCCAGCACTCTTGAACTGTGTAATACCGTCAATCTTTGTTTTTGCCTTGTCAGCTTCGCCCTTTGTTGCATAAGGACCAACTCTTACACGGTAATACATAGTGCCGTCTTTTGAATATGTAAATACTTCGCACTGCAAATTATTGGAATCAAGTACAGAACGTGCTTCGTCTGCATTTTTCTTTGCAGAGTATGAAGATACCTGAACCCAGTACTGTGTTGTTGTTGCTGTAGAAGCCTTTGTTGCACTTGTCTTTGCAGGAGCACTAGCCTTTGTTCCTGTGCTTGTACTCTTTTTAGCAGTTGCAGTGCTTTCGGCTTTTTTAGTTGTTGTCGTTGTTTTAGGTGCTGTAGATTTAGCTTCTTTTATAGCCTTTTCTGCAGCTGCATTTTGAGCAGTAACAGCATTTGTTGCGGTTGAAGAATCTGTTGAGGCTGTACTGTTGCTGATATTCAATGTCTGTGACTGAGTTTGATTTACAACAACCTGATTCTGATTTTCAACAGACTGCGATAACAATACAATAGGATCCTGTTCTGCTTTTACATCAGAAGTATTTGGTGTATATGTTCCCGAAATTGGATTTGTATTCTGATAAGATGTAGCATCTGGCTGTGCTTCAAATGTATTGTCTGTTACATTAATTGTTGGATAAGACTGAGTCTTTTTTACTGGTGGTGGAGAAACCCAAATACTATCAGTTCCTTTTAGAGATTTAGCATATAAATTATTTTTCGCATTTTTAGAAGTAGTGAAAAGCGCAAATCCAAGTACTGTAAGTAAAAATATTCCAGCAGACAGCGAAATCCACAATGCTTTCTTTTGTTCCATATTTTATCCCCTCAATCGGCTCTCAGCTAAAAAGCAATCTATTTTCTTTTCAAGCTGTTCCCTAGAGCCGATATTCCATACTCTTCTAATATCGGCATTTGCATTCTTGTATTTAGCAAAAAGATTGTGCTGCATTTTAAATCTTGCCAATATCTGCTTTGTTTTCATGCCGTCACGTCTTTTTGCCCGAATAAAGCGTAATATGGCAGGGCTGTCAACATATAGAATTAAATCCATCTTGCTGATTAATGGAACTTTGTAAAGCACAGTAGCATTTATAACAACATTGTTGTCTTTATGCTCCTGTATGAACTGTTCAAGCATCCTGTTTATTTCTGGGTAAACAATAGATTCCTGCTTTGCAATGAGTTCTTTACTGCTAAAAACAATTTTTCCCAAAGCCCTTCGGTTTATTTTATTGTCATTGTTAAGCAGTTCAATGTTACGCTCTTTTGCAATGCTTCCAAAGGTCTTCAATATTGTGTCTTTAGCATTATCTACCGCTGTATGTGCAAGAATGTCCGCATCTACAGCAGCAAACCCCTTGCTTTCTAAAATTGCACTTGCCGCATTTTTTCCAGCTGCCATAGGTCCTGTTACGCAGAGCAGCATTAATGGAATTCTCCCCAGTTGTGTCCGCTTTCTATACTTACTTTAAGCGGTACATTTAAGCTTACAGCCTTTTCCATTTCTGTTCTAATAAGATTTATTGTCTGTGTTTTAATTGCTTCATCGTCAGGACATTCAAAAATCAGTTCATCATGAACCTGTAAAAGCATTTTTGCCTTGGAATTTGTGCGCTCCAAAGCGGACTGAACATTTATCATTGCTTTTTTTACAATATCTGCAGCACTTCCCTGAATTGGAGTGTTTATTGCAATTCTCTGAGCACCCTGCTGTTCAAGCTTGTTTTTGCTGTTTATGCCTGTAATAATTCTTTTTCTTCCCATGATTGTCTGGGAATATCCATTCTGTTGTGCAAAAGCAATTGTTTCATTAATAAAGCGTTTAACATCTGAATAGGTATTAAAATATTGATCAATGAAGTTTTTTGCTTCTGTTCTTGAAATGTTAAGTTCATTTGCAAGACGGAAAGCACTCATGCCGTACATAACGCCAAAGTTTACAGTTTTTGCAAAACGTCGCATATCTGGCGTAACTGCATCAGGAGCAATGTTGTAAATGAGTGCTGCTGTAGATTTATGAACGTCTACGCCATCTATAAAAGCCTTGCATAGATTTTTATCGTTACTTAAATGTGCAAGGACAACAAGCTCAATCTGCGAATAGTCTGCTGAAATTAAAACTGTTCCTGGAATGGCAGTAAATGCACTTCTGATTTTTCTACCTGCTTCGTCACGTATTGGAATGTTCTGCAGATTAGGATCTCTTGAAGAAAGTCGGCCTGTTGCTGTTCCTGTCTGTAAAAATGAGGTGTGAACTCTTCCTGCTTCATCTGCCAGAGTAGGCAACGTGTCTACATACGTGCTTTGGAGCTTTGTTGCTGCTCGGTATGCAAGAATCTCTTTTGGCAGAGGATCGGTTGTTCGTTCTGCCAGTTCTTCAAGAACAGTAGTATCTGTACTGTATCCTTGCTTTGTCTTTTTGCCTGGAACTAATCCACGCTCTTCAAAAAGAACCTGCTGCAATTGTTTTGTAGATGCTATGTTAAAAGTGTGACCTACTTGTTCATATATATTTTTTTTCTGATTTTCTATTTCAATCGTAAGCTCTTTGCTGTAATCGTTAAGAGCTTTTTTATCCAGATGGATGCCCCTAATCTCCATGTCCGTAAGTATTGGAAGAACTTTCATTTCCATTTCATAGAACAGTTCTTCAAGTTTTTCTTCTTTCAACTGTTCTTTGAAAATCTGCCAAAGCTGCCAAGTAAAATCCGCATCTTCTGCTCCGTAAGGAAATGCCTTTTCAAGAGGTACGTCTGCAAAAGTTTCCCCCTTGTTGACAATATCGTCGTATTCAATTCCTGAAAGTCCGAGTTTTGTCTCGCTTAAATATTCCAGGCCATAAGGGGATTTCCCCATTGCGTCAGGATTTAAAAGCCAAGCGGCGACCATTGTATCTACTATTTTGCAGTCGGGCAGTTTTTTGTAGCCGTTGGCAAACATTACTTCAAGGTCAAACTTTCCGTTATGCATTATCAGAGTAACTTCTTTGTTGTCAAAAAGCCGTACAAGCTGGGCAAGGCAGTCTTTTTTTTCAATTGTCGGCTCTGAAAACATTCCTCCTGGCAGTATTACAGGAACGTAAATTGCTTCTCCTGCCTTTCCGCACAGGCTGAATCCTACTAGGTGAGTGGTGTGGGTGTTAAGGGAATCTGTTTCAGTATCAAAAGCTACAGTTTTTTCCTGCGATGCAAGAATTCCGTCAATGAAAGTTTTAAGTTCTTCAAGTTTCGTACATGGACGATAGTTGCCTTCATTCTTTTTTACAGTTATTTCCTGTTCTTCTTCATTGTCAGAAGATATTGCATTTGAGGAGTCTGCTGTTAAAAATGCCTTTGCAACTGTAACTGCTCCGCAATCGTGCAGAAGTTTTCCTGCACTGTTAAAATCAATATCTTTGGTTGAAAAATCTTCAAAATTAATGTCTATAGGAACATCGTTTCTTAATTGTATTAAATTGCGTGAAAAAACGGCACTGTCTTTACCGTCTCTTATTTTATTGCCTATTGCACCTTTTATTTCATCTGCATGAGAAAGAATTGAATCTAAGTTTCCGTATTCAGTCAAAAGTTTTAATGCAGTTTTATCGCCAATTCCTTTAATGCCTGGAACGTTGTCTGCACTGTCGCCTACAAGGGAAAGATAATCAAGAATTTTTTCAGGTGGAATTCCCCATTTTTGTAAGACTTCTTCTGTTCCGTTTGTTTCCCAGCCACCGTTTGCTTTATCGGGCTGCATTTCTTTACAGGTTTCATTTACAAGTTGCAGTAAGTCCTTGTCGCCACTTAAAATGCGGCAACTGTAGCCTTCTTTTTTGCATTTTTCTGCGACGGTTGCAATAATGTCGTCTGCTTCAAAACCGTCAACACGCAATACAGGAATGTTCATTGCAGAAAGAATGTTTTCAATGATTGGAACCTGTTCGTGAAGGTCTTCTGGTGTTTTTTGTCTTGTTGCCTTGTATTCCTTGTACATTTCATGGCGGAATGTAGGAGTTCTGGAATCAAAAGCTGCGGCAAGATATTCTGGTTTATATTTTGAAATGAGGGCTTTTAAGTTTCTGAAGAATATAACAACGGCACTTATGTTCTGACCTTTTACATTTGTTAATGGATGATTTATAAGTGCAAAATATGCTCGGTAGATAAGTCCGTAAGAATCTAATATATATACTGTTTTGTTTGAAGCGTTTTCCATAAATGCAGATTGTATCACATTTATGGAAATATAACTATGCTTCTATATGAACAAGATTTCCTGTTTTTGCCTGCTCAGCGTAAACAGATTGATTGGATTTATATGGATTTTTTATGCTTAAAATCTCTTTTCGCAGTTCTGCCATGCGTTTTTTCAATAACTGCTGATTTTTTTCGTTCTGGGAAAGAACTTTTGTTCTTAAATTTGAAAGTTCTCCCTGTAGTTTTACAATGTGTTCTGAATCTGCTGTTTTATAAGGACTTGCAGAGCCTGTGCTTGCAGACTCATAAAGTTTCTGCATAGGAAGAATAACCTTTTGCAAAGAGTTAATGCCAGAAACAATCTGTTCTTCAAGATTACTGTGAGCTGCAATTGCTGCAGAATCATCTTCTGTAATCTTGTTTTCCTGAAGCTCCAGCATATTCAGGTATTCCTGAAATTTTGCCCTCTGCTGTTCAAGCAATTCCCTGAATCTTTTGAGAATTGCTATTCTTTCGGCTAATTCTTCTTCTGAGATTTCTTTCTGCATAGGCAGTTTTATCCTGTGATGCTGATAGAAGGTACTGGTGAAGACATGTTTACTTCTGTGTTTGCAGTACTGTTTGCAGCTACAGCCCAGGAATCACGTAAGTCTGACAGCATTGAAAGCACTTTTGAAAGATTTTCCCTGTCGTGTCTGATTGCATTGTCTAAAAGCTGTTTGTTAAAGAAAATATACAGAGACATAAGGTTTTGAGCAATTTCTCCACCTTCTTCCATGTTTAGTGTTGCCTGTAATTCTGAAATTATGTCTGTAACTTTCTGGATGTGCCTTCCATATTTTTCCATGTTACATGGTTCAATTCTTCCGCTGACTGTAATGAGCGAAATTGCATCCTTCAGGTGTGAAACTGCACCGTCATAGAGCATGACTACCAGAGAACCTCTGCTTGCTGTTTTTACACCTATTTCACGGTATGTATTATATCCGTTTCTTGCATTATACCCCATGTTTTCCCCCGCCATATTGTACAATAAAATTTCAATACACCTTTTTGACTTATCGGCACCTGAAAAATTTAGTTTAGGGAAATTTTTAATTTTTTTTCTAAAAATTTGTACAAAAATGACATATCTATTGCAATTACTATAGTAAGGAGCTTTATATGATAGAAAATAAAGAATTCAGAATGTTAAATCCTCGACTTGATGGTACATTCAAGGCAATCTTTACTCAGGATACGGACGATTCGCGAAATGCATTGAAATCCTTCCTTTCAGCAATGATTGGAAGAACCGTAACA
>CACXDK010000217.1 GCA_902766345.1 uncultured Spirochaetaceae bacterium
TCTATCAAAGCATCTATGAGTGGTACTGTTGCTTATGCAAGCTGGTCAAATGTATTTGGAAATTATGTCATAATCAAACATATTGACGGATATCAGACTCTTTATGGACACATGTCTAAAATAAAGGTAAAGCAAGGACAGTTTGTATCTCAGGGGCAGGAAATAGGTCTTGTAGGAAGTACAGGCTATTCAACAGGTCCACACCTGCACTTTACAGTATATAAAAATGGAAAACTTGTTAATCCAATGTCTGTTTTAAAATAGGATGTGCTGATGAAGCAAACGGTACACTTTGTCCTTGCTGTCATTTTCTGTTTAACTCTTTTTTCTGTCTCTAATATTTGTTATGCAGTACCTCCAAAGACTTTTGGAGGACTGGACATAAATCAAAACGATGAATTGCTCTTTACGGTTTCTCAAGAATATAAAAGCCTGTTTTCTGCACATCTTACAAAAAGTGGTGTTGAATCCGGCTATAAGAGACTTACATGTTATCCGGAACTTCTTACACCTCTTCCTTTTTCTAATTCACTCCTAGTTAGAAATAAATATGGTAGTGCTGTATATTCTCATTCAGAAAACCAACTGAAATGGATTTCGGATAAAGAAGATTTACGCACAATAAAGATGAGTCCAGATGGAAAGTGGCTATGTTATGTTGAAAAAGATATTACTGGTACAGGAAAGCTGTTGCTGCAGAATACAGCATCGGGCACAAAAAAGATCCTGGTGGAAAAAATAGCCATTGAAACTGGAAAAGTTAATGTAAAGTGGGCACCAGATAGTTCTTTTGTGCTTTATGAAAAAAATGGCTCTGTGTATTTTATTAATCCTGAAATTTCATTTAAGGACGTCAGTCTGTCTGAAAAATATCGAAAGATAGGAAAGGGGACAATTCAAAATGTTGAATGGACCCAAAAAAAGAGTCTGTTATATATAGATGGTGATATCATTTATCGTATAATGGAAAGTGAACTGTATATCAGAGGGCTGTATTCTTATTTTGTTGCAAATGGTTCTGTAATAGGACGTCTGTTATATGCTTTCGATTCTTCTCAGGATTGTTTCTGGTGTAATTCGGATGGTTCTCAACTTGTTGTTAATACTGGTAATAAATTTATTACTTACTGTACGGTTAATGAAGATAAATATGACTTTGTACAGCCTGTAGTTCAACAGCCGTTAAGTATTGTTCCTGGAGCACCTCTTGACTGTACCGTATTCTGGCAGACAGATGGTACTCCACTTTTATGGATTGACTATATTAGATACGCAGATAAAAAAAAGATAAGTTCTATATATTCTTTATCTGATAAAGTTCATTTAATTTTTTCTACATACAATTCAATTTCTCCTGTTCTATCTCCGGATGGAAAATATGTTGCATTCTCTGATGATGCAACTTTTTTATTATATAGTCTTGATGGATGGAAAGAGACAATTGCAATTACGGGGCAGGAAATTGTATGTGCTGCATGGAATTCTTCTTCAAGCATTTATATTGGTGGAAAAGAATTTGTACACTATCTTGAATTTAAGGAACAAGATTATTCTGTTGCTAAAAATGATAGAGTAATGTTTTTGTCTTCTGTGCAAAAAGCTTTCTGGACTGATGAAAGAGTTTTTGCTTATACATCATCAACTTCTCCTGTCTATCTTTATGATGAAGTGTCTAATACTTGGAATGAATTGGGTGAGACTGAAAATAAACCATCTGCTAATATGGTTCAGACAAATCCTAATTTCCGCATATTTATTGGTGAAGCTGATAATATAAATTATACTAATTCTGTATATGTACGAACTCTGGACAAAAAGGCGTTTACATATCCTTTAGATGGCAGGGCACAGCAACTTGCACCTGTAAGAAAAAAGGCAACTTTGATTTTTGATGCCGTTGGTGATGCTAAAGGAATTGGAAGAATATTATATATACTCAAAAAATATGATGCGTGCGGCACATTCTTTATAAACGGCGAGTTTATTCAGCGTTATCCTTTAGAAACAAAACTTCTTTCAGATTCTGGTAATGTATGTGCTTCAATGTTCTTTTGCAATGTAGATTTACAGAACACAACTTATAGGGTAGATTCCGATTTTATACGGCAGGGACTTGCCCGTAATGAAGATGATTTTTACATGGTCACTGGAAAAGAATTATCA
>CACXDK010000218.1 GCA_902766345.1 uncultured Spirochaetaceae bacterium
AAGTTTTGCGTTGTAAAACTGCTCAGCATCTTTTTTTTTTTTTTTTTTTGCGGCTTCCTCATTATAAACTGCGTTTGTAGTCCAATATTTAAAGCAGGTCTGAAGTCGAGTAGGGTCTTCGCCTAAAAATGTTTTAAGCGATTCTGCAGGAAGTTCGTAGCCTACATCACGCTGTTCACAGCGATACACAGGATTCGACATGAAGCCGTCTTGTCCTGAAATGTCTTTAGGTGTGTCGTTGTCGCGGCCAAATACAACAAGGGCATTTTTAGTGCGTGCAGGTGTGAATATTCCTGTATCGCACTGCTTTTCGGCAAACATAATTGAACGTGCGTCAATAATAGTGTAGTTGACACCGTAAGAATGAAGCACCTTATCAATGCCTTTTGCCCAGCCCATGTATGGCAGGAAAAAGCCATCGCCAGTTTCGCCAAAGAAAGTTTTATGAGCAAAAAGCCCTGTTTCTACCTGTGCATTCAAGATTTCTTTTAAGTCTTCATAATGCGGCATGTAGATGTTTGTTGCAGCCGTAGGAATGAGTTCCAAAAGTCCCTTGTCTGCAAAACGACGGAAAGCCTTTACAAGATTGCTGTTGTAAGTTTTCATAAAGTCAATCTTGTCTTTCTGGAGCTTTTTCAGACACAGCTGAACATTCTTTAATATATCAGGATTGTCTTTGTTGCGTTCAAGTTCTACATCTCCAAAAGCAATTCTTTTATCAAGCCATGCAATATACTGCTGCTGAGTGTGTGCGTCTGATAAAAGAGTACACAGCGAAGGATTAAGTACCATGCCAAGCTTAACGGCAATTCCTTCTTCTTCAAGCTTTGCAAGGAGATTTAGAAGTGGTATGTATGTGTTTGAAATTGATGTGAAAAGATATTCATTGCCAAAAGAAAAATCAATATCTGATTTTGAATTGTGGATATAACCTTGTTCCGTTGCTAAAACCAATAATAAATTCTTTTTTGACATTAAACTCTTCCCTTTTTCTAATAATGTAATGATTCTCTATGTGTTAAATAGTATTCCCTCAATAATTCTTCCATGCCCGAAAGCCGTACCAATGGCGGAACATCAAGCCTTCTACCAGGCTGTAAGTCTGCAAGCTGTGGACAGAAATTTGGAATTGTAATCATTTCTGTATGTGCAATGATACGGTGACTTGTGCCGTTATTAACAGCAAGATTTACAATAAAGTGCTTTCTTGCAGAAGAAAGAAGCACATACTGCATTCTGTCTTCAAGCGAAATCTTTGTATCTATTGTATCTACAGGTTTTTCGTCAGTTTCATTTTCATAAAATGCAACATGAAGCAAAAGATTCTTAAAGTTCTGATTACTTCTAAGGTTTTCAAGCTCGGATGCACTAATGTCCCAGAATACAAAAACCCAGGCAGGATCGTGAATAATGGCATGAATAGAAGTTTCATTGTATGACGTAGGAAGATTAGGATTAATATTCATTTCTTCGTCAGTAAGGTTTACTTCTGGCACTACTGGCTGGTCTTCCTGTTCATCTGAAAATTCAAGAAGTTCTTCAATAATAAAACGTCTGTTTAAATCTTCAGGAATGTCAATTCCAAAATCGTCAGATAAGTCTAGTAAATCCTGTGTTGAAAGAGATTCAAGCTGCTGACGTGAAAGAATTTGTGTTTCCATATCCATTTTCATGATACTGTTTATAATATAGAAAAAAACACCTTATATCAATAGATTTAATAAGAGATTTATCAATAGATTTGCAGATTTAATATATTTTTAATATTTTATAAACCTGTCGTCAGGCTGTTTTATAAAATAGTCCAAAATGCGTTCTTTGCTTTCCTCTACAGACTTAGCATTGAGCATCTGAGTTTGAAAATAGTGCCCAAACGTGAAATTCTGGCAGTAATAGGCAAAAAAACGCTGTAAGCGGGTCTTGTAAAATTCTGGTGGCTGATATTTCATTACATCATCTATAAATTCCAAAGCCAAAGCCTGACAGTCCACGGTTGTTTTGGTGTCATCGCAGGCAACGCTGGCATTGCCAACATCGCTTTCACCAGAAAGCCCTTTTTTTATTTCACTGAAAATCCAAGGCTTTTGAGCCGCCATTCTTGCAATCATAAGTCCTGCACATGACGGAGCTTTGGAAAGTGCGTATTTTGCACTTGCAGTGTCTTTAATTTCTCCATTGAGAATTATTGGAACAGAAACCCGCTCAGCAAGCTTTTGAGCATAGTCATATTTTGGAAGTCCTCGGTATTTTTCCTTTATTGTACGCGGATGAAGGGTAATAAGCTCAACTCCTTCTTCCAAAAGCATGTCTGTAAATGCAAAGAACGAGTTTTCTGTAAAATCTTCCGCACCAAGCCTGCACTTTACACTAAGCCTTACATGGCGGTTTTCTTTAGAGCCGTATTCATCCAAGGCCTGTTTTACAAGACGTACAAGGTTTCTTGTTTCGTCCAAAGGCTTAAGCATCCATGCAATGCCTGCTCCTGTTTTGTATATCTGCGGAGCGGAACAGCCCATGTTTAAGTCAATGCCTATTCCTCCCTGACTTGCTGCTACAACGCTTGCTTCCGCCATGGACTGGGCATTGTTGCCTGTAATTTGCCATACAATTTTTTCGGGGCATGGTCCGCTCATAAGGTAATACTTTTCAAACGGCCCCATGTTCAAAAGGGATGTGGCATTAATCATTTCTGTAAAGTATTCATCACAGCCACCAAACTTTTCTATTGCATGGCGGAAAGCTTCGTGACTCAGGGTTGCCATTGGTGCGCAGATTAAGCGTGTCATTTTTCTATGCCGTTTTCGTTAAGGTAGCTCTGGAAAATTTCTGCCGCACATGCACACAGCTTAGGGCAGGGGCGTTTTTTATAGTATTCTTCCGTGCGTGCTTCTGAAACTGGCGATGTTGACGCAGCAGCGTCTGCAACTTCTTTTATTGGAACAAGCCCTAAAAGCTCTTTGCAGATAATGCTTCCGTTAAGTTTTGTAAAGCGTGCGGCAAGCTCCTGACCATGAGCGTAAATGTTGTCTTTTGCTTTTTTGTCAGAAGGGTTATTACTTCCTTCAAGCAGACCAAGTGAAAGAAACATTCCGGATACTGTGCCGCAAGTTTCCCTTAAACGGCACATACCACCGCCAAAAGGCTGAGAAATCCTCATTGCTTCCTGCTCGCTAAGACCGAGCCTTTCGGCAAATGTGCAGAACACAGCCTGTGCACAGTTGTATCCCTTCTTGAAATTTTCTTCTGCAATTAAGCCTGCTTTTTCAGGTGTCATGCTCATACTCTTTTTATGAGGGATTCCACAGCCTCGGCTGCTTCGTTTACATAAGGAACATCAAGAGTTTCTATTTCGCCATTGTCCACTGCAACAGACATGTTCTGTTCTATAGGAATGCGAGAAAGCACTTTAAGACCAAAATCCTTGGCAATGCCATCAATATTGTTTTCGCCAAAGATTCTCATTTCCTTTCCGCAGTCTGGGCATTTTACATAGCTCATGTTTTCTACCAGTCCCAAAATAGGAACGTTCATCATGTTTGCCATGTTTACAGCCTTTTCTACAATTACACGTACAAGCTGCTGTGGAGAAGCAACTACTATAATGCCGTCAATTGGAATTGACTGGAACACTGTAAGTGGAACGTCACCTGTTCCAGGAGGGCAGTCAACTAGCATAAAGTCAACGTTTTCCCATACTACGTCTGTCCAAAACTGTCTTACTGCACCAGAAATTACAGGACCACGCCAGATTACAGGATCGGTTGCATTTGGCAGAAGGAAGTTCATAGACATAATCTGAACGCCGTTCTTGCTCTTTACGGCTTTGAGGAAATCTTCCTGCTTTCCTTCTTCATTTGTAAGGCTTCCTGCTTCTGCTTTTTCGCCTTCAAGACCATAGGCTGTAGGAATTGAAGGACCTGTAATGTCTGCGTCAAGAATGGCTGTATTGTAACCGTCTTTATGAATCTTAGAAGCTAAAAGGCTTGTAACCATAGATTTTCCTACACCGCCTTTTCCGCTAACAACAGCTATTACTTTTTTTACAGATGAAAGCTTATGAAGCTTTTCATGCAAGTCTCTTTTTTCGCATCCGTCTTTAGAACAACCTGAACAGTTGCCGCTGCAGTTTGAATTTTCTGCCATAGTATCCTCGATGATTATTATAATATGGTATGTTTTCAATAATATACTGAAATTACAGTAAATAGGCAAATGTGTGGGTAAAAATCAATAATCCTGTTCAAGTGGAGTTCCGTAGAATGCACTTTCTCCGATGAATTCAATGCCTTGCGGTAAGTTTACAGTCTGTAGATTTTCGCAGTAATAAAATGCAAAATCTCCTATGCTTTTTACTTCTTGCGGAAGGTCAATTCTTTCCAAAGAGGTACAGTCGCCGCAGCAACATTCGGGAATTTCCTGTAGGCATGCAGGAAAATGAATTCTTTTAAGCTTTGCGCATCCACTAACAATTCCCTGCGGAAGACTTTTAATGTTGTCGTCAAAGTCAATTTCTTCTAGGGAAGGGCAGTCTGAAAAAGCAGATTCTCCTAGTTCCGTTACCGTATCAGGAACTATAAACTGTGTTACATGTTTGTTAAATGCAAGGGCATGGTGGCATATTTCCCTGACGTTGCCAGGAATGCGTATTGTACCGCTCAAAGAAGATTCCTGTAGATTTTCTATAACTGTTACAGGCAAATCATTTATGTACGATGGAATTTGTGTAAAGCTGGAATTCTTTTTGCTTCCAGTGATGTGAACCTGTCCATTTTTGATAATATATTTTATGCCGTCCTCGGTAACTTTTGTGAACGTAAAAAAGAATCGGTTTTGCTTTTTCTTTATGAAAATAAAGAATGTAATTCCGATTATAATTTCTATTAAGACCACCCCTGTTGCACAAAGGATTCCAATATCAATAACTGTTCCAAACACTGTGATAGTCTTTCCACTAAATTCATAATAAAGGACACTCGGTATTTTAAAAGGTAAGGTTATCAGAATAATACCTAAAACAGCAAGAAAGACTTCCTTTGGAA
>CACXDK010000219.1 GCA_902766345.1 uncultured Spirochaetaceae bacterium
GTATTTGATGAGCATTACGACATTGTACCAATTCTTCATGTACCTGAAATCATTACAAAGTTTAAGTCTTTGCGTGGCTATGACATTAAGAAATACGAAGCAAAAACAAAATCAAAAGTATACCGTATTCTTATTGTTGATGACTCAGATACAACACGTCAGGTAGAAAAGACAATCCTTGAAGGAAATGGCTACAAGGTAGATACTGCCGTTGACGGCATTAATGCTCTTGAAAAGATTAAGTCAAAGCAGTATGATCTTATTCTCTCCGATAAAGATATGCCTCGCATGAATGGTCTTGTTCTGCTTGATAATATCAGGCATTTGGAAAACTATGCTTCCATTCCAGTTGTAGTAGTTTCTGCTGATCAAAACCCAGATATTATTGATGCATTTAAGAAAGCAGGTGCAAACGCATTTATTGCAAAATCAGACTTTAAGCGCGGAAACTTAATAAACGTCATAAAGGAGTTGCTGCATGAGTAAAAAAATTCTTATTTTAGAAACCTCTGTTACGATACAAAAACTCTTTACAACAACATTGGATGCAGATGAATATAATTTCCAGTTTATGAACAACGGCAAAGACTTTATATTCAAAATTTTCGATTTTATTCCAGATGTTGTTCTTATAAATGCAGAACTAGAAGGCAGTTTTGAAATTGTAAAGATTATCAGGGAAATTCCTTGTTTTAAGTCTCTCCCTATAGGAATGTATTCCAACACAAGCAGTCCGTTTGTAAAGCAATCTGCTTTAGATGCAGGAGCACATTCTTATGTAGCAATTGAGCCAAAGACAATTCTGATAAATATTGATGAGCTCATACAGATTTCTTCTTCAAGCGATGTTGATAAATCTCAAATTCTTGTTGCAAAGAAAGAGATGAATGATGCAAAACTTTTTGAAATAACTTCTTCTATATTGGCTAAAAACAGAAAGGTAGAATTTATTTTAAAAAACCTGCTTAACTTTCAAAAGAACATAAGTTCCTTGGAAGATGTTGTTTATGCATTCTTAATACTTATAGCAGAGTTGTGTGAAGTTCCTGTTGCGAGCATGTATCTTATTGAAAATGATGGGCCACACGCTTACGGAGTCATTTCAGATAACATTCCAGAGCAGGAAAAATTAGACTTCCAGAAAGTATGTACTACAGACTTTGAAGAAATCTATACAAATTCAAGTATCTCAAATCTTGTTCCAAAGTTTATTGAAAATCCAGAACTGCTCAATAAATTTTATGAAAAGAATGTACAGCTTTCTTCTTATGCAAAAGAAATACTTTACGCTTATGACGGAAATCCTTTTGGAACAATCCATGTCGTGCGTGCAGGAAACTTTACAAAAGAACAGAGCGATTTCTTTTCGTTCTGTTGCCAGAATATCAGAACGCTCATGGAGCAGACGCTTATAGTAAAAGCTAAAATTTTCTTTGAGCAGAGAATTCGTCATGCATTCGGAAGATTCGTTCCTGAACAGATTATTGATGAACTTGTTAAGACTTCAAGTGAAAATGAAAAGGTTGCTGTCGGAGAAAAAAGAGAAGTTGCCATTCTTTTCAGTGATATACGCTCATTTACAAATATTAGTGAACTTAATAAGCCAGAAGTTCTTGTTGGCTTCTTGAACCGCTACTTTACTACAATGGTTGAAATCATCAAAAAGCATGGTGGTACTGTTGATAAATTCATTGGCGATGCAATCATGGCTCTGTTTGGTACTCCAGTAAGTTATGAAGATAACGCACGCAGAGCTGTTGCTGCAGCTTATGAAATGAGAGAAGCTCTTGAGACTCTTGAACTTGGCGATCTTATTATGCCTAAAGGCATGAAGTTTAACATTGGCATAGGCATTCACTATGGAGATGTTATTGCAGGTTCATTGGGTTCAAAAGATAAAACGGACTATACGGTTATTGGAGATAATGTAAACCTTGCAAGCCGTCTTGAAGGTCTTACTAAAACTTATGGTGTTCAGGTGCTTGTAAGTGAAAGCGTAAAGGAAGATACAGAACGTTTGCCAGACGCAAAAAATCAGTTCTCGTTCCGTTACATGGATGACGTTAAAGTAAAAGGAAAAGCAATTGCTGTTCCTATTTTTGCTGTTGACCGTTCTCCTAATGAATTCCCAGCCTTGTACAAGGACTACTATAACAAAGGCATGGATTTATACAAACAGGGAATTTTTAATCTTGCAAAAGAATATTTTGAAAAAGCACTTCTCGAAGTAGCAGAGGATAAGGCTTCAAAACTGATGATTTCCCGTTGTACGGAATTCATTGCAAATCCTCCGGAGAACTGGGATGGAGCAATAACATTTAATACAAAATAAAACAGATAGGTTTTTATATGCCTTTTGGAGAAAATTTAAAATCAGAACTCAATCCTGAACAGTATAAAGCTGTCACCACTACGGATGGTGCTATTTTAATTATAGCTGGTGCAGGAAGCGGAAAAACAAGGGTAATTACATACAGAATTGCCCACATGCTTGAAAAAGGCATTCCGCAAAGCCAGATTCTGGCACTTACATTTACAAATAAAGCAGCAAAGGAAATGTCAGACCGCATAAAAGAACTTACAGGAAGAAAATTACAAAATCTTACTGTAAGTACTTTTCATGCTTTTGGTGTACGCATTCTGCGGCAGGATATAGAAAGATTGGGATGGCGTCCTAATTTTTCTATATATGACGAAACAGATCGTTCTGCTCTTATTAAAGAAACAGGTCGGGAATTAAAATTTACAGCAGATGCTCTCGATGTATATGCAATTGGAAATCTGTTCAGCGACATAAAAACAGGGCGCAAAAACTGGAATGGAGACAATGATGCCTACAGAGAACTGTACGAAGGCTATCAGGAAGGCTTAAAGCTTTACAATGCAGTAGACTTTGACGACCTTATTGTTCTGCCCATAAAGCTTTTTAGAGAGCATCCTGATGTTCTGCAAGCTTACAAAGACCGTTACAAATATATCATGGTAGATGAGTTTCAGGACACAAGCCACCAACAGTATGAGATGATGCATCTTCTTTCAGATAAGAACGTAGCTGTCGTTGGCGATGATGATCAGAGCATATATTCCTGGCGTGGTGCAGATTACCAGAATATTGTAAATTTTGAAAAAGATTTTCCTCATGTAACAGAGATACGCCTTGAACAGAATTACCGTTCAACTGGAACAATTTTAGCTGCGGCAAATGGTGTAATAAAGCACAATACAAACCGCAAGGATAAATCGCTTTGGAGCGGAAATGGAAATGGCAGACCTATTGAAATTTACATGCCTGAAAATGAAGCTTCCGAAGCGGATTTTATTGCAGAAAGCATTCTTGGAATATGTGCGGAAGAAAAGCGTAAGTACGATGAGTTTGGTGTACTCATGCGCGCAAATACACAGAGCCGTGCAATAGAAGAAGCGTTTCTTGAAAATAACATTCCCTACACCATTAGCGGTGGCATGAGTTTTTTTGAAAGAAAAGAAATAAAAGATGTAATAAGCTACTTGCGCGTCATAGCAAACCATGACGACGACATAAACCTTTTGCGCATAATAAATACTCCAAGGCGTGGTATAGGGCGTTCCACAATAGAAGCTTTAAACAAAGTCGCTACAGACCTATCAGTCTCGCTGTGGGAAGCTATGCAGGCAATACTTTCCGCACCAGAAGAAGCATGCCCTGTTACAGAAGCAACAAAAGCTAACATTGAAGCCTTTACTGCCATTATTGAAAACAATAAAAATATGCTTAGCGGAAAAGGATTAAGCAAAAAAGTTCAAACCCTTGTAGACGATATAAATTATTTTGATTATCTTATTGGTGAATATCCAAAAAGTGAAAAAGCTGCCCGCTTCAAGTACATGAATATAGAAAGCCTCATTAAGAGCATGGAAATGTGGGAAAATAATCCAGAACATGAAGATACGAGTTTATATGCTTATCTTAATAGGATTACCCTACTTTCGCGTGATGATCTTGATGATGGAGAAGAAGATAAAGGCAAAGTAAATGTCATGACGGTTCATGCAAGCAAGGGATTGGAATTTCCAGTAGTGTTCATTGCTGGCGCAGAAGAAGGTCTTATGCCACACATGAGGGCATTGCAGGACGGCGGAGATGCAGCAGTAGAAGAAGAACGCAGACTTTTTTATGTTGCCGTAACAAGAGCAAGAAACAGACTGATTATATCTTCATGTTTGCATCGTAGACGTCAACAGGCAACGGTAGAATGTGAACCAAGCCGTTTTCTTGATGAAATTCCAGAAAATCTTGTAAAATACCACGAGCCTTCCAAAGAGCTTGAAGCAGAAGATGCTCATGAGATGCTTCAAAATATGCTGAAAAACTTTAGCAGACCTAGAGTTCCAAAGCTGTGATATAATGATTCAGGGAGATAATAAATGAAAAAATCTATTTGTATTGAATGTTGTTCTATTTTATGTGCAATGTTGCTTACACTTACACTGTTTTCTTGTGCAACAACATCGACACCTTCAAAAAACTCTTCATCAAAAGAAACTGTTAAAGAAGAAGCGGTAAAAGAGGAAAATGCTGCTAAACCTAAAGAAGAATTCCACGAAACCGTAAAATCAGTTCCGACTATTACATCAAAAGGCAGAGGCATAAAAATAGAAGCTGAAGATATGTTTCTAGACGGTCTTACATTGTACAAAGACAACTCTGCAAGTAAAGGCTACGCTGTAAAGGTTTCACAGCATAGTGTTGCAAAGTGTAAGGTTGTACTTTCTGCAGGAACATGGGAATGTCTTGTAAGCGAACAGGCATTTCACACAGATAAATCAGAACTGTTTATAAATATTTCTGGAACATATTATAAAATTTATCCAAGTAATCCTCCTCTTGGTTCTTGGGAGCTAACAACCCGTTCTCCTGTTTATATACATCTTGAACAGGAAACAACAGTTAATGTAAGCATTAATGCAGACAGTCCTTATGAAACTGGTTCCGCAGGAATGAATATTGACTACATTCAGTTTGTACGGACAAATTAAATTATTTTCCTAAATCAAGCATTCTCCTGTCATAAGAGGCAGGAGGATCTTCGATTATGCTCCAGTCAAAGTCTAACACTCCATGAGGAGGAAATAAAGGTTCTGGCTTTGGCTTTTTACGGGCATTATGTTCTTTTATAATATCCATCAAAGACTTTGACCCATCTGTAAGTGTAAGATAAGGTTCTCCAAAAGCACAGATTGTAGCAGTTCTAACAGTATAAGAACTTTCTTCTCCATTTTCATCAACATTCTTTTTCTGTACAAGAACAGAATTTAATGTATAGGACTCTGGTAAAGACGGGCTTTTATCAATGTTGCGAATATTATTTCTACGTCCTACAGTACAAGTATATACTTTTCCTGCACTAAGTATATGTTTTGGAACTTTATAAGTTATGTCTCCATCTGTAAAAACAGCTTCTGCATTTTCATCATACGCCATATCAGTATACCAATACCTTATCTGATATACAGCATCTTTTGTAATATAGTACGAAAGTAATTCTGTTGAAGTAATGGGAGGACTTACAAGAATACCATTTGCACTGCCTGTATCTTTCCAATACCCTTCAAGAATATTCTCTGACTGTATGGTAATATCTTTTAGAAGAGAACTTTTTGGAACAGAATCACTGTCTTCTGGTCTTAACGCAAAGTTCAAATATAGTTTATTTCCTATAACAGCTATAGGCACATGGTAAGTATCTTCACCACCAAGTTTATGACTTGCATACTTAATTTCCATGTCCCAAGCTCCACTATTCAAGGTTTCTGCAGTAAGTACATCTCCATCTGCCTGAACAACAGCCTTATCAAAATTTTCAGTGTATAAAACATCAGTTAAAGGAGTAAAATGCAATTCTATTTTTTCAGGAGTACGAGTTTCTGCGTCATTACGATCTCTAGGCACAGCCTGAGACTGTTCATTTGTTTCTGCAGCCCTATCATCATACCACTGATAAAAAGTCCGCAGAACAATAGAAGAAGTATCAAACACAACATAACGACTGTCATTTTCCCATATTCCACCAAGAAGTTCAGGAACACTTTCATCTACAGATACTACAGCCTGCGCAAAAGTTTGAGAAATCTGAAAAATCAGGACAAATATTATAAATAATAGAGTCTTTTTCACAATATCATTATCGGAGTGTCACAGGAATAGCATTAATTAGCGTTTAATGCCCATTTTTCACTTATTGTATCACGCAAAGAAAAACGAACAATCTTACGTTCATCAAAAGCTTTCTGGATAAGTTCATCAACTTCCATTGCTTCATAAATCTTTTTAGATTCTTCGACATCAGCTTTCAAGATTGGATGACGAGGACTAAAAAGAACGCAACAGTCTTCATACGGCAAAATAGAAGTATCATAAGTACCAATTTCATGAGCGGTATCCATAATTTCTTCCTTATCAAGACCTATTAAAGGACGAACAAGTGGATACGCAGCAAAGCTCTCTGTTACCTTAAGATTTTCAACAGTCTGACTTGCAACCTGACCAAGACTTTCACCTGTAATGATACAATCAGCTTGAATACGTTCTGAAAGCATATTTGCAGCTTTCATCATGCAAAGTCGTAGCATGAGTGTACTATATGCTTCTGGAGCTTTAGATTTAATTTTCATTTGAACATCAGTAAATGAAATAATATTCAAATGCGTATCTACTCCGTAATCTGCAATTATATGAGCAAGATCTTCAACTTTTTTCTGAGCTTCTTCCGAAGTATAAGGATAAGAATGAAAATAAACACATTCCACTTTCATACCGCGTCTCATCATACGGTATCCTGCAACAGGACTGTCCAAGCCACCACTCAAAAGAAGAAGACCTTTTCCACTTACTCCCACAGGAAGTCCACGACATGTTTTTTTCTGATCTGAATATATGTAGCAAACATCACGAACTTCAACATGAATAACTATATCAGGATTATGCAAATCAACATTAAGAATGCCGTTATCAAAAGCACCAGCAGCACCTTCAACACAAATCTGATAAGAATTAAGCGGGAAATTTTTATCCTCACGACGAGCTTCTATCTTAAAAGTTTTTGCACCCGCATCTCTTGCCTTTTCTGCAATTTCCTGAACTTTTGCCTTTATGCTCTCAATATCTTTTGAAACTGTTGCAACTTTTGCCCATCCTGTAATTCCAATGAGATGATCCAAGGCATATTCAACAGCTTTACATGATTCTGGTGAACAGAATATATAAAGGCGACCTGCCTGAGTGTGAATCTTAGCTTCTACAGATTCCAAAGCGAGCCTTGCATTTTTTACCAATTGCTTTTCAAAAAACTTTACATTACTGCCTTTTAAAGTAAGCTCTCCTACTTTACCAAGATAACATTCCATAAGTTCAGACCTCGACATTAAAACGTAAAACTCATTCCAATAGTAAAATAATTGTTTACAACATCATAAAGATTTGCTTTCCATATATCCTTAAAGTGACGAACAAGCTCTGCCTGAGTATAAGTAGAACTGCCAAGAGTAAATGTACCGTCACCGTTATCTGTAAGTTTAGAGCCTTGTCCCGGATACATATTTGCATCAACACCTTTATTACGTATGTACTCAAACGTATAGCCAAAATTTACAGCAAGAAGCCCCATCTTAAATTTAGGGAATGTATATTCACCAGAAAGACCAGCTTTTATGACATACATTTTTGTATCCTGATTCAAGAAATTTAACTGTTCCCATGCTGTTTCAACATGTTTGCCATCAGAAGAACCTGAATACATAGAATGAGTAAGAACACTTCCGTCTGTTGCATAAGTTCCTGGAGACGCAAGAAGATAACGAATTGCCTCGCTATCAGAATCACTTTCAACAATATTTGCATGACGCATAAAACTTGTTTCAAAATTCAAACGGAAGTTTTTAACAGGTCTAAATCGGATATTAAGCGAGAAAATATCACTATTAGGTTCATAAGGTGAACCAATATGAACGCCATTGTTTGTATAATTCTGATAATTATAAATACCACTACTAATATTTCCAGTCCGTGGATCATCATACTCCCAATGAGAATATGTATATGGAGTAATTGCAGTATAATTAAAGTTTATAAGAGAGCAGAATGAATTTGGAGAATAAAAAATTCCACTTTTTAAAGCGAATCTGTTTTTACCGTCTGCATCAAACTTTATCAACTTGTCAACTTCCATATCATCAACAAGCACATCGGTTACCCATTCAAGACCATCAAACGGTTTGATTTTAAATGTAAGCCCCATCTGCAGATTATCTTTATTACCACCAATTCCCTGTGCGGCCATATAAGGAACAGGCAGGAAATATGACAAATCAAATCTGTTGCCATATATTATGTTTTCATAATATGCAACAGAAAAATGCTTTGAAAATCTATATTCAAATGCATGAAATGCCATGAATTTATCTGGAGCAAGCCCAGTTCCATCATAACTAGTTGTAGCTCCAATGGCAGAATACTGCTGAACATAAGACCATTTTTCTTTCAAAAAAGAGATTGTTACATTAGCACTATGATAGTCGGTTTCATTCAAAGCTATGCCATTACCAAAAAAAGCTCCGTAACCAGTTCTATTAATGCCTGCTTGCAAAAAGATATCTCGATTACCAATGGCAACACCATTATTTATGTCTATGTATGCATAAAATGGACCTGCATCTACAGCATCCTGTCTTGCATCAAAAGCTGAATTAACTGCATAAGGAAGAAATTTTCCTTCATTTTCTTCTGTTCTAGCTGTGATTCCAAGTTTATATCCAATAGAAATAAGATCTTTGTATAAGAAAAAATCACCATTTATATTAGGAGACAATATAAACATTTTTTCAAAATCTTTATCACCGTCAGTCTTTGAAAGATTTCCTACAGCCTGACCAGAAACATTAATATTCCAAGCTTTTCCTGTTATTTTCTGCCAGTATTCAACAGCAATCTTTACATCTTCTTCATTTCCACGCTTTATTACGTTCTGCAGGATTTCCTGAATATTATTAATAGGATAAGGCCTAATTGGAGGTACATCCCTAACAAGTCCCCTGATTTCCCATTCCTGCACTAACTCATAAAATTTATCAGAAGGATCAATGCTTATTTGAGCAAATACGGAGAATACGATGACAATGTACAAAGTAATAATACTGATGATTTTTTTAATACTTTTCACGTTTGAACATCCTTGCCATCTTGATATTTACAGAAAGTGCAAATTCAACTCCCTGAACAAACTCACCTTTTTTATTATCATGATTATATATGAATACATAAGCTGGCTGTACTGCAAAAGAAAGATAATCTAAAGGCGTTATAGTTCCCCTTACAGAAACTCTGTTTACATATTCAGTCGCACTACCAGATGGTGTAGAAAGTCCCTGTCTGCGCTTTGCCTCAGACTTTCCCTGACGATCAGAATCAGGAAATGCCCAGTTATTGAGGTTAGGATTTCCAGTTGTTGAACCTCCCCATTCCAAGCCATTTCCAAATACGTTAGTACCAGAAAGCTCACCTTTTGCCATAATCAAATATGCAGCAGAAAGAGACCATTTACCAGGCACTTCATAGCCTAAATTTAATTCAGCTGACATTGTATCAGGACCAAAAGGACTTCCAACCCATTCATAGAAAGGAGTCTGGTCACCTACACTTTCACTATATGTACGAGCAAGGCTCCAGTCAGGACTTTCCTTGATATACAAATAAGGTTGAGCATAATAACCTTCTAACCAGCCGTGAAAATATCCTTTACCTGCAGGAATATAAGCTTCAATACCAAGCTGACCACCAATAGCATTTGGTGTAGTATCATCAGGCCAATTGCTTTTTTCATAAGCAGTCTGAAACTGATCCTGAGCATACATTCCATAAACACGAATGCCATTTGTAATGGCATAAGATGCTTTCAAAGCAAGATATGCACATGTATTGCTTTCACTGCTACCATAGTCACGCCATGGAGCCATACCATGATAAATCGTAAGAGGATTAAGATAACGCAACTCTAATGGTGCGAATACAAGCATTGACTCTTGCACAGACAGCGACAATTTTTTAAACAGCCTTACATCAAAACGATGAGTATACATGTATTTATCAACATTGAACTGAGTAACATTCATGTTGTAGCGCACATTCGGATTAAAGATTTCAAAATTAGCATAGCTTGCACCTGTAAAGTATTCACTCATAATAATACTTCCGTTCAAGCTACGACCTACATTCTGGCTTCCCATACCAAGCTGAAAATTGATACCTGTCTTATCTGTAAAATTATATCCTGTACTAAGATATCCAGTATCAGGGAAATTAACGTCAATCTGATCTGCAGCAAGAGGCAGATTAAAATAATTATCATTATGGAGCATCTGACTTTTATTCTGGCTCAGGCGTAAATCCATGCCCATTGCTATATAATCAGATGCAGAAAATGTCACAGGCATTAAAATAAAAGGACTTCGGCAATATCTGTCATACTGCCATGGAATATCATCCTCTGTCTTATAATAGCCTTCTGCATTTATTTCAGGTTCAGCAGAAGCCCTTATTATATCAGAACCAACAGAAAAATTTTCTTCTTCAAAATAATCAAGAATACGTCTGTATTGAGCCTTTCCTGCGATACTAAGAGAATCATAGTTGATTTCTTCAAGATATATCCTCAATTCATTTATAGTAAGAGGAGACTGATCTGAAAAATCAACACGACCAGTCTCAATTGCTATTGCAGCAAATGCATCATAAACCCAGCTACCAGACTTTACAAGCTCCTGAGCACTTCTTCCAGAGGCATGGAGCGAAGTCAAACAAACTGCCAATGTAAAGAAAAAACTAAAAACAATACGAATTCTAATCTTACTCACTTCTTTTCCTTTTTGACTTTCTAGCCTCAATACCTTTTTGGTACAGCTCAATAAGCTTTGGAGTAAGAGTATTCATTGACCACTGCTTACCCCACTCAAGAGCCTCTGCTCTTTTCTTATTATACAGATCAGAATCTGTCAATAATTCTATAACACGGGAAGAAAACTCTGTAACATCATTTTTAACCATAAAGCCACCGTTATCTCCCTGCATTACGTCAAGGGTTCCCATCTCTCCAATAGCAACAACAGGAAGTCCCGACAACATGGCTTCAATCGTAACAAGCCCCTGAGTTTCTGTAAGACTTGGAAATACAAAAACTTTAGAAAGATGATAAAAATAAGCCAGTTCCGTACGGCTTCTGTAGCCTGTAAAGCATATATTCCATGAAACAGGCATTTTTTTTGCCTTTTCTTTTAACGGTTCAAGTTCAGGACCTCCACCAACAAACAGGAGAGCCGTATCTTCAACTTTATTACGAACCTGTGCAAATACATCAAATAAAAAATCAAGATTTTTTTCTTTTACTACACGACCGACATAAAGCAAAATCTTTTTATTGCGCAATACTGGAAATATTTTGAACAACTGCTTTTTAAATGCTACATTCTTTGATTTATCGATGGTAACAATTTCATCAGGAATGCCAGTCGGCAAAATATCTGCCTCACGGTCAATGCCATATTCTTTTATGACAGAAGCAATTCTTTCTGTAGGACAAATAATCTCATTTGCACGTTTTAAATAAAATTTTACCAGTTCACGGCCAACAGCTTTAGAAGTTGCGGCAGGAAGCATGTGTATA
>CACXDK010000220.1 GCA_902766345.1 uncultured Spirochaetaceae bacterium
AAAAATACTAGTACAAAAGTACTTTACAGGTTTATTTTTACGCCTTATGGATTTAATGATTATGGCCAGTGGATTTAATGATTACGGCCACTGGATATTGCGAGCTTGGCCACTGGATATTGTGAGTTTGGCCACTGCTGATAAAACGATTTACTATTGATTATATTTATGCTATATTTTTGTAATGTTATCTGTTTTTTTTGAAGTCTACAAATACAGGCAGATGATTTTTTCATTGGTGCATAAAGATCTTCGGGGACGATACAAGGGCTCTGTTTTAGGCTTTTTTTGGACCTTTCTAAATCCTCTGCTCCAGCTTATTGTTTATACATTTGTCTTTTCCATTGTTATGAATCAGCAGATTGAAAAGTATTATCTTTTTCTGTTTGTCGCCCTCGTTCCATGGATTTTTATCAGTTCCTGCGTATCTGCAGGAGCAAACTGCGTGTTTGCTTACGGTGATTTATTAAAGAAGATTTATTTTCCACGTGAGGTAATGCCGATTGCTTTTGTTACAAGCCAGTTTGTAAACATGTTCTATAATTTTCTTGTTGTTTTTGCTGTAATTATATTTACCCATCATGGAGTCAGTTTTCTTGCATTGCTTTACCTGCCTGTCATAATGATTGTAGAGTATTTACTTGCGTTGGGGCTGACACTTTTATTTTCTTCCATTACTGTTTATTTTCGCGATATTGCACACATTCTAGGAATTGTTACTATGGCATGGCAGTTTTTTACTCCTGTCATGTATCCTTCTTCAAGAGTCCCAGAAGAATATATGGCACTCTGGAAGCTTAATCCCATGGTTTCAGTAATTGATGCCTATCGTGACATTCTGTACTTTAAGCGGATTCCGAATTTAATGACTCTTGGTACAGTTGTGGGAATGGGATTCTTTTTTCTTGTTTTAGGAGAATTTGTCTTTCACAAATTACAGAAAGGCTTTGCGGAGAATTTATAGTAGGAAAATATCATGGATGCAGAAAATTTCATTGAGGTAAGAGACCTAAGAAAATCCTTTAAAGTCTATTTTGACAAGAGCAACAACCTTAAGGAGAGTGTGCTCTTCTGGAACCGCAATAAATATGAGAAACGAGATGTTTTAAAAGGTATCAGCTTCAATGTAAAAAAAGGGGAGGCTGTAGGCATTATTGGACAGAACGGCTGTGGAAAAAGTACAACCCTAAAGCTCCTTACAAAAATAATCTATCCGGACTCTGGTTCTGTTGAAATGAAAGGGCGGGTTTCTGCATTGATTGAACTTGGAGCTGGATTCCATCCTGACATGAGTGGACGGGAAAATATTTATACAAATGCTGCAATATTTGGCCTTTCAAGAAAAGAAATTAATAAAAAAATAGATGATATCATTGCTTTCTCGGAACTTCAGGAATTTATAGATAACCCTGTCAGAACGTATTCATCTGGAATGTATATGCGGCTTGCTTTTTCCGTAGCAATTAATGTTGATGCAGACATTCTTCTGATTGATGAAATTTTGGCTGTAGGGGATGTAGCCTTTCAGCAGAAATGTTTTGATCGCCTTAAGGAAATTAAGGCTCAGGGAACTTCTATCGTAATTGTCTCTCATTCACTGTCTCAGATTGAGAAAATCTGTGAAAGAAGTTTCTGGATTGACAACGGACAGATTCGTGCAGAAGGATATTCTGCTAATGTTCACGCACAGTATCTTGATTTTATGGGTGTTGCCCAAAGTGAGGAAAATGCTAAGCTTGCAGATAGATTCCGTAAGTCAAAGCTTGCTACTGCAGATTTTGATGATAAATCTTGGAATAAAACTGTTCGTGATGGAATGGAACTCAATTTCATAAAGGTTCATGATGCTGCTGCAAGCGTTCTTGTTGAGGCTGATTCTCCTTCTACTCTGGATGTGCAGCTGGAAATTCTTGCTTCTGGAGGAAAGCTTCTGATTAACGTTGAAGATTCCGTTCCCCTGAAAATATATAATGCCGTTGCAGGAAAATACATTTTTACATTTCCATTAAAAGATTGCCATAAAAAAGCCGGTGACAAAATTAGAATGGAGTTTACTACAGGTGATACTCTTCGCCGAGAAAAACTTATTGTAAAATCTGTGGCTTTGAGATAGTGCCTATAAACGAAAAATGCCCAAAAGCAGCATATTAAAATTCAACAATGCAAGTGGTGTCTACAAGAAATTTTTCTTCATTATTTTTTATACCATAGAAATGAATTGCATAAACTCCGTTTGTTATATATTTTTCTAGACTTACATTTGCCTTGAATATTTCTGATTTATTTTTAGTTGAAAAATTGAACCAATGTAAATCATCCTGTCCATTTTGTATACTCCATACGGCAATACGAATATTTTCATACGGTTCCGCTACATTATAAAGATTTACATCAATATTGTAATTGTTCTGCTCTGCAGTTGCCCATATACTATCAAAGTTATTGGTTCTATTTGCTTTTTTTATAAGAAAATAATCAAATAATTCCTTTTCAAAATTAGATATTTCTGTATTACTTAGTGGAGTTATTCCATTTATACTTGTTTTATAATAAGTAGCTAAACTTTGAAAATAATTTGAATCAGATTCATCCTTGTTAAAAAGAGAAGTTCCAAGAAAATAGTTTTCATGTGAAATATCAAGATAGTCCAAAATTGTTGGTGTCAAACATAATGAATTTTTCCCAGATACATCAATTTTCTGAGGTGTATTATTCTTGTAATAGATATAAAACGGTATCTTATCAATCATAGATTCCTTTCTATCTGGAAAAACATCCGAAAAGTCTTTATCACGATATGTTGCATGATCACTGGTAAAAAATAATAATGTTTCATCAAAATATTTTGTTGCCTCCAATTTCTTAAGAAAATTTCCAAACCAATAATCCATATTAAAAAATTTATTCAGTAATACAGATTTTCCATCTGCAAATATTAAATCCGGACTGTTAAAAGAAGCATGAGTACCAAATGTGTAAATACAAAGAAATATAGGTTTCTTATTTTCGGTACAGAGTTCTTCATAGGTTTCAAATAATAATTTATATGCGTTTTTATCAGAAATAGAATGAGATCTGCTATTTGCAAACTCTAGATTAGTTCTAATCTCATCAAATTCTAAATTGGTTAAATAAGTTGTGAAATTAGAATTATTTGGCTCTGTGTTGAAAAAAACAGTTTTATAGCCGACATCATGTAAAACTTTCTGAAGTGAAA
>CACXDK010000221.1 GCA_902766345.1 uncultured Spirochaetaceae bacterium
GTTACAAACCTCATTCCTGCATTAATGACAGAACTTGTTCATGATTGTCTTGACGGAAAGTTTGCAGATGCAAGAAAAATTCATTACAGGCTGCAGCCTTTCTTCCGTGCCGCATTTATAGACGGCAATCCAACAAGCATCAAGGCTGCAATGAACTTGAAGGGACTTTCTGCAGGTCCTTGCAGACTGCCACTTGTAGACGTAAAACCAGAAGCTTTGGAAATTATCAAGTCCGCTTTAAAGGAGTGTAATATATGAATAAGATACCAGTAGGTGTATTGGGTGCAACTGGAATGGTTGGCCAGAGATATATAAAGTTGTTGGAAAATCATCCTTGGTTTAAGGTAACTTACGTTGCAGCTTCACCTCGTAGTGCAGGAAAGCTTTATAAGGATGCTGTTTCAAGCCGCTGGCTGATTGGTGCAGATATTCCTGCGGATGTTGCAGAATTGACTGTTCAGGATGCTAACGATGAAAAGTCAGCTTTGGGAAAGTGTCGCTTTGTATTCAGCGCACTTGAAATGAGCAAGGATGAAATAAAGAATCTGGAAGAACGCTATGCAGCACAGGGCATTCCTGTTGTATCAAATGCAAGTGCAAACCGTTGGACCGAAGATGTTCCAATGCTCATTCCTGAAATTAACAGCAGCCATATTGATATCATTGCAAAACAGCGTGCTCATCATGGATGGGACAAAGGCTTTATTGCAGTAAAGCCTAACTGCTCTTTGCAGACATATATGATGCCTTTGTATGCTCTCATTCAGGCTGGTTACCCAGTAAAGAGAATGATTGTAACTACATTGCAGGCTGTAAGTGGGGCAGGTTATCCTGGAGTTTCAAGCTTTGACATGATTGATAATATTGTTCCATATATTGGTGGCGAAGAAGAAAAGACCGAAAAAGAATGTCTTAAGATTTTGGGAAAGGTTTCTGGCGACAAGATTGAAAACTCTGTTCTTCCTGTTGTAAGTTCAACTTG
The DNA here is from genome assembly GCA_902766345.1 of uncultured Spirochaetaceae bacterium. The sequence continues at coordinate 983 of CACXDK010000221.1, forward strand.
TACAAGAGTTCCTGTAATTGACGGACACACTGCAACCGTCAGCTTGGAATTTGACCTTCCGGAAGATAAAAAGCCTTCTCTTGAAGAAATTGAGCGGGTTTGGACTTCCTTTAAGTCTGTTCCTCAGGAACTTGATTTGCCGTCTGCTCCTGTACATCCTATTGTTGTTCGCCATGAAGAAAACCGTCCGCAGCCTCGTAGAGACCGCGAGACAGAAAAGGGCATGGCATGTGTCATTGGCCGCTTGAGAAAGTGTAATGTATTTGACGTAAAGTTTGTTGCTTTAAGTCACAATACAAAGCGCGGTGCTGCTCTTGGTGGCATTCTGAATGCAGAACTTCTTAAGGCAAAAGGTTTCTTTGACTAAGATTTTATAATTTAAGTTTTTATAGTTTAAGTAATGAAAATCAAAAGGAGACTTCCAAACGGAGGTCTCCTTTTCTTTTGTTGTAACTCTGTTCTTTACTACCCGCAAGACTCACTTCTTTACTGGAAGTGAGTCTTACTTCTTTATTAGAAGGGAACCTTACTTCTTTGCTAGAAGTAAGTCTGTGTCCTTTACCGCAAATTCAGAAAAAGCTTTCCTAGAACCGCGTTAAAATCATCGGTAGTGGCTTTAAGTGTTTTCAGGAAGCTGTTGTCTTCAAGAGTACCAAGTACGGCATCTTTTTCTTCCTTGTTCTTGAAGGTAATTGAACGGAAAAAGTCTTTAAAATCCTTTTCGCGAGAAGAAATTGAAGATTCCAGCATGTGCATTGAAACAACGGCAACGTCTTTTGTAATGTCGCTGTATACTTCTGGTGTAAATTCCTTGATTGGAATGGAATAAAGCAGTTCCAGAATGTAAAGCGCATAGCGTGCTTTATCTTCTATATAATTCTTTTGGCACTGGTCATAGAATTCATGTACCTGCTGCCAAGTAACAATCTTACCGCTCTTTATTAAGTCGAACAACTCAAATACACGTTTTTCTGGAATGACTTGACCGCCAACATTGAGCCACTTGGTATAAAGAGTATTTTCTTCTATTTTCTTTATGTCGTCATTGCAAAGTTCTTCTGTCTGGTGAACAAGTCCCCAGTCCATAAGGGCTTCAACAGCAAAATATTTTAATATCTTGCGGTATTCACGGTAAGCCTGAGCACTCTTGTAAATTACAGCTCCGTACTTTTTCTGACAGCGGTCATCTGTTAACAAGAATTGAGAATCTGCATTCTGATGCAGATAATCTTTTGCTATTTGTCTTAAAGCTTCCCCATCATGTTCTGCACAAGCTCTAGCCCTGAAATCTTTTAATATCTGTGGGTTAGGGTTATACAGCGTCATTTTTGCAATAAGGTCATCTGGCAGTTTAAGGTAGCGCTGTGTAAGCTCAATAATGCGGGACACAGCCGAAACAACTTCCTGAATTGTATCTGGAGCAAGAGGATTTGTTTCTATATGTTGAACCTTTACAATACGCTTGTCACGGGCGGCAAACTTAAACTTATTGCGTACAATGGCAAACATATTGTACATGAACCAGTACGCAGGAATAATATGAATGCTTTCATCATTTTTGTCTGTGGCAACAAGCGAAAATGGATATGTAACATTCAATTCATACTGGTAGCTTCCTTTTGCAACAAGCACGAATGAAGCAAATCGGGAATCATATTTAAAATCAGAACACAGTCCCGGCCAAAATCCTCGCCCTGCAATCATCTCGCCGTCAGGAGAACGTGAGTTGTGATTTGAACCGATTGTTGCAGCTGAAGCAATGTTACTTTGCCCCATAACTGTAGATGCAATGAGGAATGAAGAATTATGGTGCTGTTCATGGAACGGAAAGATAAGGTTGTTCAAAAGCTCACAGCAAGAAACTGTAGAGTTGTCGCCAAGAATGGAGTTTAACAGTCTTGCACCGTATTTAAGATGACAGTTGCGTCCAATAATAAAGCGGACAGCTACCGCCTGATAGAATACATGGCTTCCGTACCCCATGATTCCGTTTACCATTTCAACGCCTTCACCAATCTGGCTTGGTTCCTGTTCAGAAGAAAGAACTGTAATGTTTTTAAGTTTGAAAGCACCTTTTATGTAAGCAAAACTGCCTATGTAGGCATCCTTTAAAAGAGTACAGTTTTTTATGACGGCATCATCTTCTACAGTACCTACAGTATTATTTTTTTTATCGTTTCCAGCTTCTGTAAGTTCAACAAAACGCTGCATCAAAACAGAATCTTCCCTGTAGCGCGACCACAAATAGGCATCTGCCGCAATCATGTCCTTAAAGCCAAGCACAGAACGGTTTCCGTTTTCATTACCTACGCCAATCCAAATTCTGTTTTCTTCGTCTTCGCCTTCTTTAAGAATGCCTTCTCCAAACTTTGAATGTGACGTACAGCTCATTTCCTGAATGTTGAACAGCATTACACGGTTTCCAATTTTATAGTTGGAAAGGTAGCTGACATTGTGAACTACACAGTCATCGCCAATGGTGACATTATAAAGCACGGAACGGTAAATTCCTGTTCTAAGCTCAAGGTCGTGATATTTTAATGTGGCAGGGCGTAATGCTCCAAGCACGATAAGCCCGTTAAACTCGCTTTGAATTATGAGTGCAGGATCAAATTCCCCAGCTTTGTCGCTGACATAGACATTCTGCCAGTCAGGATCAGAAGAAATGTTTCTATTCTGAATAAGAGTATATATTTCTGCAGGAGTAAGTTTGCGCTTTCCTTCAATTGTTGCGTCATATTCCAAAGATTTTTTTTCTTTAGAAAGAATTGTTACCTGTGACATGAGGGCATTATACAATGCTTTCGCTCCCTTTTGCAAGTTTTCTAAATGTGCTATAGTTTCTGCATGAAAAAGAATACCTTACGTATTATCATTTTCTGTATTACCCTTTTTATATGTAAGGCTCAGGCTCAAAACACACCAGAAAACCTGCATGTAAATCAGCTTGCAAATGGAATGCAGATTTTTGTAAACGAAGTACCTTCTTCCGCAATGATTCACGTGGATTTTCTGTGCAGGGCAGGATACGGTGCTCAGGATAATGCAAATGCGGGGTTTCTTGAATTATATTCACGGCTTTTTCTTTCTACTGCAAAATCTGAGACCGTTTTAAATTACGTGCCTGTTTCCTATAAAAGTAATGCCGACAGGGTTATATATTCCTGCGATGTTACTGAAGAACTGTTTGAATCCTATATACGTGCGTTTTCAAAATGCCTTACGCAGCCTTCGTTTTCCGAAGAAGACATAATGCAAAATTATGAAACCATGAAAAAAAGGATTTCAACCTATCAAAATACTGACGCAGGGTTTATAAATAGTGCAATAGAGTCAAAAGTTTCGCCCGAAACTCCCTGGAAGCAGAGTTTTGGAATTAACAATGCAACTTTTTCTTCCTATTCATTAGAACAGATAAAATCTATCCTGCTTTCTGTGCAGAAAAGCTATTACACTCCAGATAACTGTGCAATGTTCATTACTGGTAACATTTCTGGAAAAAGTGCTGCAAAAGTCATGCAAAAATATTTTTCTTCTTGGAATGGCAATTACACAGGAAGCCAGTATAGAACGCAGTTTTCACAAAACTCTCAGACCTACGTAAACGTACAAAAAAAATACGTTCTTACTTCGCCCGATTTTTCTTCGGACATTACTCAAATTGCGGTGCAGTTTACAAATCTTTCAAAAAACGAAACTCAGATTATAAATGAAATATTTAATGCAGACGGCTCTCCATATAAAAACTTAATTACCAATGAAGCAGCCCTTGGAGTGCGGGGCAAAGAGTATCTTTCTTCAACGTGTACCAGCGAAAGTTCTGGTGCAAGGCTTATTCTGCAGGCAGTCATGGAAGAACCTTACTCTATTATAAAGACTAAAAATGCTCCTAAAGTGACCATGGCAGAACAAGCGGATTTATTTGTAAAGCTTTTAAAAGATGCCTGTAATGCAGATCAGCAGCTTTATGTACAGGCTCAAAACTCTCTGTATAAAACCTTTCTTGCTCAAAGCGGAACAAACCAAAAGCTGCTCACTTTAATGGAAGATTTCTGGACTTCGCATCCATATATTAGACCTCAGAAGCTTTATCAGACTTTAATGCAGGAAGGACAGGAACTAAAGACTGTTACCAGAGAAAACATTATTTCTCATGTAAACAATGCTCAGCCATTTGTTTTTGTAATGACAAACGACGCTACATACAAGGCTCAGCAAGACTCTTTTGAAAAGAATGGATACGAGCACATAACAAAAAAGGATGACGCCTGGTATAAAAACAATTCCTATTCAATTTCTTCTGAAAATGTGGACTCTAAGGAAGAAAATGCAGCGGAACTGTTTAATGCATCATCTTATTCTAAATATTATGTAGACAATGTAAGGACTATTTCGTCTGCAAAACTGCAAAACGGAATTCCCATAACATCAAAGACAATAAAAGATTCTCAGACGGTGCTTACATCCATTTCTATTGCTGGCGGTGAAGTACAAAGTCCCGCAAAACATAAAAAATTACGTACATTGCTTGTAAATACCTGTGCGGAACGCATTAATTCAGAGCTTACAAAGCTGCGTAATGAAGGTGTGTTCACTGGTAAAGTGCAAATTCTTTCCTGGACAACTGAAACTCACTCTTACATAACTCTGGAATGTCAGAAAAACGAACTTCACGATGTCCTTACAACGGCAATAAATGCATTTATCTATGCAGAGCTTGAACCTCTTCCTATTGACCTGCTCATAGGCGACCAGAAATATCAGTGGAGAAGACAGATAGGAGACCTTTCGTTCCAGCTGAAATCAAAAGCCATGCAATATCTTTATAAAGGCACGCCTTTTGAAGCGGTTTATAATATAGGGCAAGATAGTGACATTCTTTCAAAAACAACCTTCCAGACGGTTCTTCTTTCATATACAAAACTTTTGGATGCTTCTTTGTATTCTATTGTGTTTACAGGTGACATTGACGTTAAGACTGCCAAAAAAGAAGCTGAACAAACCTTTGGTTTACTAAAACAGCAGAAAGCACGCACCAAAGTACAGATTCCAACTCCAAGAAATGAAAAAGGTATGCTTTCAGTACAATTGCAGCATAATTACAGTTCGCCATATAGTGCTTCTTCTGCACCTAAAGACTCTCCTCTTTTAGTTCCTACTAAAAAGTTTTATGACCCTATGCAGTTTTATTTTCCAGCTCCAGACTCTGCATCTCAGATAGAAATGTTTAATGCCGTTTTGTTTGAACTGGCGCAGCTTATTCATGAAGACTTGGGAGAAGAATATTCCTGTACGGCAGAAGGTGCCAGTGCTATTGTTCAGGTTGGAAAACTTGAAGCTCCCGGGCTTTTACACAAGTCAAGTTTTGTTAATTCGTACAGGAACGCTCGCAAAAGGTTCATATCGGAACTTTCGGATAAAGCTTCTTCGGAACTTAGGCGGGCAAGCATGAAAAACACTTGGAGCTACAAGACATTAATAAAGACCCAGACAAATGAAGGCACTGCACAGCTTATTCAAGACAGCCTTTTAAGCGGTGCACCTCATCTTTATCTGGAATCGTTTTTGTTTGTTTCAAATGCAAAGAATACCGATTTTATTTCGATATTAAACACATATTTCCCAGAAACTCCGCCACTTCAAGTGTTTTCCGCAGATTCTCAGGATTAGCCTAGCATTTTATAATGCCAGACTGACTTACAATATAGTCCATCTTTACGTCGTGTGGTTCAACTGGTACAGACGGCACAAGCTGGCAGTCAAAGCAAAATCCTACTGTTGTAAGCGTGCAGTCATGGGAAATTGCATCTTCTTTCAGTTTCATAAGCCAGTTGTCATAATAGCCTCTGCCCCAGCCAAGTCTACAGCCTGTTGCAGAAAAGGCACTTCCAGGAACTATTACCGTTATCTTTTTATTCTTGAACTTTTTGCAGGAAAACAGTGATTTTTCTAGCGGAACAGGTTCGTATATGCCCCATGAGTTCTTGGTAAACTGAGAATAAAAGGCATCTTCGTCTGGTGCATCGTGTATGCAGAAAAAATCCATGTCTGAATTTTCTACAGTACTGCGGTCTCTGCACCGTGGGCATGCCACAGCCTTATGTTCATGTAATGCCGCGGTTGTAATTCTGAACGGATCAGCTTCATCTTTTACAGCCATATAATTTAATATGACATTTGCGGACATGAACAGCTCTGCCTTTAAGACAAGGAGACATGCTTTGTGGGAGGCAAAACGTTTTTCCTGTTGCGTCATGCCAGCCCTTAATAATTTCATTTTCTTACGTAATTCTTCTTTTTGCATCATAAATTTATTGCTAAAACATCAAATCAAGTTTAAAATAGTACTGTTTAGGAGTTAAGATGGCAATATACAAGCCTAAAATTCTTTTCTTTTGCAGTTCCAATGACGCAAAGGAAAAATATTTAGATAAATATGAAATTTTCTATGATATAGTAAAAACTCATGACATCGAAGAAGCGGTTTCAATTGCCTTTAAAGAGATGTCTTCTCTATCTGCCATGATTATTGCGGATTCTCCTGATGTAGACATGTTCTCTGTCTTGAAAAAATTCCGTTCTCTTGATTTTTTCAGGAAAATTCCGTGCATAATTCTTTCTGACAATCAGGATGCAGGACACATTTCAAAGGCTTTTGATCTTGGTATTTTTGACTTTTTCAGTAAGACAATTGACTTTCTTATTGCTAAGCAGAAAATATCAAAAATCATAGAGCTTTTTAAGAATAAAAATCAGCTTGAACGCATTTTCAATCAGCAGATGATTACTATAAGCTCTCAGGAATTTGAGCTGAAAGAAAATCAGTGGAACATCATAGAAACTCTTGGACAGGCGTTGGAAAGCCGCGATGTAGAATCTGGAAATCACTGTAACCGCATGAAAGAAATTACAGAAACTTTTGCAAAGTATCTTTCATTGAAACATCCTAAATACATGATTACTGATGTTACTGTAAAAAACATTGCAAAAGTAACTCCTTTGCATGACATCGGTAAAATTGCTATTCCAGACAAAATTCTGTTAAAGCCTGAATCTGCGGGGCGTTTGACTAAAGAAGAATTTGAAATAATGAAGACACACACTGTTGCTGGTAGCCGTCTTATTGATTCTATTCCAAATTTTAAGGAATCGGAACTGTACAAGTTTACCTATAATATATGCCGAAACCATCATGAACGTTGGGACGGCAGAGGCTACCCTGATGGCTTGAAGGGTATGGAAATTCCTATTGAAGCTCAGATTGTAGCTTTGGCAGATGTTTTTGATGCTCTGCTTTGTAAGCGGGTCTATAAACCTTCGTTTACGCTGGAAACTACAAAAAGCATGATTTTGAACGGGGAGTGCGGGGCATTTAACCCTGACTTACTGGAATGTCTTGAGGCTTGTGCTGGTGACATTTACAAAAGAATTTACAACAACAAAGATTTGTTTTAACCATGAGAGATGCTTTTTTTTCTGTACGCACAGACCAAAACAATCCAAACTGGGCTCAATGCATAAAGCGGGGAAACACCCTGTATGACAGGGGAAATTCAATCCGTTCTGAATTTGAAAGGGACTACACAAGGCTTCTTCACAGTCTTGCATTCCGCAGGTTAAAGCACAAGACTCAAGTGTTTTATGCACCGCAAAATGACCATATCTGTACAAGAATGGAGCATGTAAGCCATGTTGCAAGCGTAAGTACTACAATTGCAAAATATCTTGGACTTAATACCGAACTTACGGAAGCCATAGCGATTGGTCATGACATTGGTCATGCTCCGTTTGGGCATACTGGTGAGGACATTCTAAATTCTCTTGTATCTTTTCAGACTGACGGGCAGAATGCTCCAAAAAAGTTTTGGCACGAGCGTAACAGTCTTTTTTTTGCCGATTTTATTGAAACACTGGCAGATCCTGAAGGTTTTGAAAGAAATCTTGATTTAACTTATGCCGTAAGAGACGGTCTTATCTGTCACTGCGGAGAAATTGACCAGCAGGGCTTAAAACCAAGAGACAATGCTTTAAATTTATATGACATAAAAAGGCCTGGAATCACTGCCCCATACACTTGGGAAGGTTGCATTGTAAAAGTAAGCGATAAAATTGCTTTTCTTGGCAGAGATATAGAGGATGCTCGGACCTATCATATACTTGACATGGCAAGTTACCGACAGCTCAGGGAAATTGTAGCCAGTACTCTTGGCTTTGGGAATGAGGCAGATTCCAGAAGAAGCGGCAGGGCAGTGAACACAACGGTTCTGATTAATGACATGATTGTGAATTTGTGTGAGCAAAGTTCTCCAGAGAAAGGAATATGTTTTAGTAATGCATATTTTAACTTCATAAAGGAACTTAAAAGATTCAGTTTTGCAAATATATATAATAACTGGCGTTTAATTGAATTCCAAAATTATGCACGCGAAATTCTTGGCTGTATTTACCGCACTCTTATGAGTACTCAGATTTATGCAAAGAACAAACGCCTTGAACAATGCCTTAAATACAATCCTAAATTAAGCAAAACTTTTGTAGACTGGGTAATAAAATATACAAATTACGATAATGCCCGCAAAAAGATTTTGAAATACGAAACAAAGCCTGTGTTTGATATTGAAGATGAAGAAAGCTGGGAAAAATGCGTAATTGAATATATCAGTGGCATGACGGATCAATATGCAATATCTGTATTTGAAGAAATAATTTCATTCTAGATGATGATATTATTTAAAAACAAAAAAAGCTTCCATTTCGGAAGCTTTTTTTGTTTATGGTGAATGTATTAACGTGCGTATTCTATGATACGTGTTTCACGAATCATTGTAATTTTAATTCTTCCAGGATACTGCAAGTCATTTTCAATCTGCTTTGCAATCTGACGTGCAAGTTCCTTTACCTGATCATCAGGAATCTTCTCATTATTAACAAGAATTCTTAGTTCGCGACCAGCCTGAATTGCATAAGCCTGCTCAACACCAGGGAATTTCTTTGCTGTTTCTTCAAGATTTTCAAGTCTCTTGATGTAGTTGTCAACAGTTTCTCTACGAGCTCCTGGACGTGCAGTACTTATGGCATCTGCAATCTGAACAATAATAGCTTCAATTGTATGAGGCTCGCAATCGTTGTGATGAGCCGCAATTGCATTTACGACTCTAGGGTCTTCACCCATCTTGCGTGCCATTTCTGCACCAACTTCTGCATGGTTCTGATCGCTGTCTGTCTCTGCTCCCTTACCAATATCATGAAGAAGGGCAGCTCGTTTTGCAAGGTCTCTGTTTGCTCCAACTTCTGCAGCAAGCATGCTTGCAAGTTCTGCAACTTCTTTTGAGTGTGTAAGTACGCTTTGACCATAGCTTGTACGGAAATACAGACGGCCAATAGCTCTTACTCCATCCTGATTCATGTTGTGAATGCCAAGATCGAAAAGGGCTTTTTCGCCTTCCTCGTATATTTTCTGCTGTACTTCGCGTGTTACTTTCTGTACGATTTCTTCAATTCGTGCAGGGTGAATGCGCCCGTCTGTAATGAGACGCTCCAAGGAATCTTTTGCAATTTCCTTGCGTACAGGATCAAAGCAGCTTATAACAACAGCTTCTGGTGTATCGTCAATAATAATGTCAACGCCAGTAAGTGTTTCAAGTGTACGGATGTTACGACCTTCACGACCAATGATTCTTCCCTTCATTTCGTCGCTTGGAAGTGAAACCGTAGTTACAGTGATGTCACTTGTTGTTTCTGTTGCAAGACGCTGTATTGTGGCAACAAGAATTTCCTGTGCCTTTTTCTCTGCAACAAACTGAGCTTCCTGATCAATTTTGTTAAGTAAAGCCTGTGCATCGTGACGGGCTTCGTTTTCAAGATTTTGAATGATAAGAGTTTTGGCTTCTGCTGCTGTAAGACCTGAAATTCTCTCAAGTTCCGTCAAAAGAGTACCTTCTTTTACGGCAAGAGCTTCTTCATGTTTGGTCATTGCGGCTGCGCGATTAGCCAAATCCTTTTCTTTCTTTTCAATCTCCTGACTCTTCTGGTCAATGAGTTCTTCTTTCTTAGAAACACGGTTTTCGTAACGCTGAAGTTCAGTTCTGCGCTCACGATTCTCCCGTTCCTGCTGGTTTCGGTCCTGAATGAGTTGTTCTTTTGCTTGCAGCAGAATCTCTTTTTTCTGAGCTTCTGCTTCCTTTATGGCATCTTGTTTAACGCGTTCAGCTCTTTGTTCTGAAGCGGAAAGTTGAAATCTGGCATAAATCCAGCGAATAGTCCATCCAAGAACAATTCCTGCAACGGGGAGAATGATGTTTAGCATGATGCGGGACATTTATTTTTCTCCTTATTGTTTTAGAATTATTCCTATTTATACTAAATTATTACTTCGGTTATGTCAAATAGATAGAGGGTTATTTTCAAAAATATTATTTATATTTGTTAAAAATATTATATTTCATAAAATTTAAAAATACAGTAAGATAATACTTGTATGAACGTACATGCACAGGCTTATGTAGAGAAATATCTTCGCACCTATCAGAACGTTTTTACCGTTCGGGACATGCTGAAAGTCTTTTCCAGTGTGGGAATACGTACGTCCTTAAGGGATGTAAAGGATTTTCTGGAGCATAACTGTCTTGTTTTTTCTTTGGAAAACGATACTTACATTACTCAAGCAGGAGCTTTCACAGGAGCTCTTTTCAGCATAAAGCCTACGGCTGCAGAGTATGAGCAGAAGATGTTTGTTGCTGGTCACAGGTGCATGCCCTTTGTAGATTCTGAAATTGCTTACTATGCACTGACTTTTTTTCATAATGATAAAAAAATGCCGCTGAAATCTGGGGAATTTGAGGCTGATGATGCAATCGACATGTTCATGCTGTACGGAGAAGAGTATGCACCTCAGTATATTGCGGCAGATCCTGCAAATGCAGAGTTGAATCTTTTGCGTAACGATTTTGAACTGCCAAATAA
>CACXDK010000222.1 GCA_902766345.1 uncultured Spirochaetaceae bacterium
GAATGCCAAAGTGATGTCATAAGCATCTTGTCATGAATCATTACAGAAAACCACTTAAAGCTTATGCCTTTCATTGGAAATGAGTTTACGCTGTCTGGATTCAGAGAATAAACTGCGACTACAATAATAGGAAGATATAGGAAACTAAGGGAAAGAAGTCCCAGTACCGTAAAGAATATTTTTCCAGTAGACAACCTTTTTCTAACGGATTCCATTTGAACCTCCTGCAGAATGAACAAGTTTTTTCTGTAGCAGTTCCGTTACTGCCAAAAGACCAATGACCATTACCAGAATGATTATTCCTATCGCGGCTCCATAAGGCCAGTTATTAGAAGTACCGAACTGCATCTGTACGATGTTTGCAATCTGAGTAGAACTTGTAGGACCTCCCAAAAGAGAAGGAGCAAGAAAATCCCCCATAGAAAGCACAAAAGCGTAGGTTGCACCTGTTATTATTCCAGGAAGAATCATCGGAAAAATTACCCTGCGAAAAGTCCTGAACGGACTTGCTCCCAAATCACCAGAAGCCTCCAGCAAAGTTTCTGGCAACTGTTCAAGGCTTGTATAGATTGGCATGAGTACAAACGGCGTGTAAATGTGTGTCATGGCTATTATGACGGAAACTCTGCTGTACAGAAAAAAGCTTAGAGGATTATTTGCAAGGTGAGTCGCAATCAGAAAGCTGTTTAATATACCGTTTGTTCCAAGTATAATTTTCCATGAATATGCACGCATAACATAGCTTACCCACAGGGGAATGATTACAAGCATGTAAAGCTGCTGCTTGTATTTTTTTACATAAAAGCGGATGTAGTAGCTTAGAGGAAAGCTTATAATTAATGTACATACCGTTACCCATAGCGAGAGTAAAATCGTATCTGTAAGAATAAGATATGGTGCACCCCCCGTAGCACTTTTTGTAAAAAACTTAATGTAATTCTGCATTGTAAATTCGTGTACTACGGAAAAAGCACCGTTCTTCCAGAAGCTGTAAACAAATAAGTTTGCATAAGGAAGAATCAGAAACATCGTAAGCCAGATGGCTGCCGGTGCCATGACACCAAAAATTGCAAACTTTGACTTAAAAATACTCTTCATAATTCCTCCTAATGCAATTGACTTAAATCCTGTCAAACTATTCTGTCTTCACTTCCGTCCAGATTTCATTATACTTATCACGCTCCTTTACATACTGCCAGAAGTTTATCTTTTTAAAGAATGAGTCAAGCTCGTTTACATAAGTTGCTTCCTGAAGATCCTTAGACTCAAACTCCTTTGCCTTTGGATTAACTACGCAATACAATGTTACTTCTGAACTTAATGCCTGACCTTCAGGACTTGTAATATAGTCAAGATATTTAAGTGCAAGATCAGCATGACGTGCCCCCTTTACAATCATGAGTCTGTCCATCCATCCTGTACAGCCTTCCTTTGGAATTGTCCACTTAAGATTACGCCCCTTTGCATTCACCTCGCTTACAGTCAAAGGCCAGCCTACAGCAACGGAGACTTCCCTATTTGCAAAAAGGTCACTTAATTCACCTGCACTTGCCCAGTACTTACGGACTGCAGGATTAAGTCTTACAAGTTCGCTCTTTGCATAGGCAAGATGTCTGTCTGACATGTTGTAAAGTGCTGATTTATCATCCTTATCAAGACCAAGCATCTGTCCAATCATATAAATGTTCGAAATGTCATCATACAAGGATACCTTTCCTGCATAAGCAGCATCCCAGAATACACTCCATGAGTCAGGAGCCTCGGTGAACACGTCTCCATCATAAATTAGATAATCTGGTCCCCAGAGATATGGTACACCGTAAATCTTTCCATCTTTTTCAACATCATCAAGTATTACAGTAGGATTTATGTCTTTCCAGCTTGAAATCTTTGAAATGTCAATTGGCTCTACCATGTCGCTCTGAACAAGAAAACCAGCCATGTCACCAGAAGGAGAGATGATGTCATAAGACTTTCCACCACCAGCCTTGAGTTTCGCCACAAGGTCATCACTTGTGTTAAAGTATGTGCCGTTTACTTTTACTCCGTACTTTTCCTCAAAGCCTTTTGTAAAGAGAGGATCGGCATAGCCTTCCCAAGTAAGAAGGTTCAGGGTTTCAGTTTTTTCCTTACATGAAGAAAGGAATAAAAAAGACATTACTGCTGCAGAAGCCGCAAGAACATTAATTACAGTTTTTTTCATATACTGCCTCCATAGGGGTTATCCCGATTTGATGATGAATCTTAGCACATAAAACTAACTGTTTTTATAAAAGACGGCATAAATATACTTGCAAAACTTGTGCAAAATGCACAATGCATGTAATATATAAACATGGCAATTTCTGTACAGTCTTTATTTAATTCGACAGCGGACATTTACCGCCTTAAAATGATTTCCGGCAAGGAGGGGGCTGACCACCTTGTAAGCTGGATGTACTACACGGAGGATGTTTCTACCCTTAACTTCCTTCGAGGCGGAGAGCTTGTCATAACGACAGGCATGGAAATAGGACGCAAGGCGGATAATGCAGGAGTAAGTCCTGAATCATTCATTGTAGAGTATCTTTCTACACTTATAGATGCAGTAACAAGACAGAATGTAAGCGGACTCATACTGAACACAGGAAAATACATTACGTCAGTTCCAGAGGAAATAATCCAGCTTTGCGACCGCCTGCAACTACCCCTTCTTACAATGCCGTGGGAAGTCCACATCATAGATGTAATGCAAGACTACGGAAACAGAATTGTAAGTGACAGACAGAAAGTTCTAAGCCTTGAGAAAAGCCTTTTTAATGCCATGTTTAATAAGGCAGAATTTGAAAACATTCAACTTGAAGGAACAGCATTTTCAGGTGCAAAAGAATTTTCAATAATTCTTCTGGAACTTCCAGATGCCCTTGCAGAAAAAGATGAGGAAAGTTTTATGCGTTACATGGATTATTCCTTTAACATAAAAACAGGCCTTAGGGCTGGCGAATACTCATATTTCCTATATGATAAGAAAATAGTCTATGTATTTCATGATGATGCACACTCTCATCTTGAACAGATTGAAAAAGCCGTGCGAAAGAATAAAATATTTGAGGGCATGAGGCTTTCTGTTTCCGGTGTATGCACTGCAGTACATGAGCTTTCTGACGAATACCGTCATGCAGAACTTGCTATTAAAATGTGTAACCAAGAAACTCTCACAGGAGATTATGACAAGCTTGGCATATTTAAGCTTTTGGGAGAAGTTCGTGACCGTAAGGTGCTTGAGCAAATATATAATTCAGTTCTTGGTCCTCTGAATGAGTTTGGTAAAGATAAGCTGGAAGATTATCTTAATACTTTACGACTTTACCTTGGATTTGGAGGCAGAGTTCAGAAGACTGCAGAAGAAAATTCTACTCACCGCAATACTGTGAATTACCGCATCAAAAAAATATGCGACACACTGCATATTGATTTATCTGACGGAGAAACAAGGTATATGATTCAGACTGCACTGTATATAAAAGACCTGCTTGAAAGAATTTAGGAAAGAGCTTCTGTCTGAATGCGAACCCATTCGGCAAGATCTACATTTTCAATAGTCTGATGAATTTCGTCAGCTGGAGAATGAATTACAACACAGTCTTCGGGTTTCCAGAAAAGATGAAGCCGTTCCCCAACAGAAGGAAGTTTACAGGAGGAAAGACGTGTTATCTTAAATTCTGCACCGTTGGAAAGTTCAATAAAGACTTTTGTAACACTTCCTGTAAAAATCACATCTTTTACAACGCCAGAAAAAGTACTGTGTTCTTCTAAAATATCAGAATCGACAGAAGCTTCTTTCCAAAAAACCTTATCAGGACGAACAGAAACGTTTACTACCGCACCATCCCTAAAACTCTTATCATCAAGTGCAAAGCAGGTGCCAGCTTCTCCTTTAAGAGAAAGCATATTGTTTACTGTCCTTGAAGCTACAGCATCAAAAAGATTGGTCTCTCCAATAAATGAAGAAACAAATTTTGTCTTTGGATGACAGTATATTTCTTGAGGAGTACCATCCTGTTCCACAACGCCACCATTCATGATTACAATCCTGTCGCTCATAGTCATAGCTTCTTCCTGATCATGTGTAACGTAAATGAATGTAATGCCAAGCTTCTGCTGCAGAGAACGGAGTTCATAGCGCATGGCAATCCTAAGCTTTGCATCCAGAGCTGTAAGAGGTTCGTCCAAAAGGAGAAGAGGCGGACGGTTAATCACAGCTCGGGCAATGGCAACACGCTGCCTTTGACCACCTGACATTTCAGACGGATAGCGATTTTCAAATCCTGCAAGGTGAACCATATCAAGAGCTTCTAAAACCCTATGCTTTATTTCAAACCTTTTTACACCGTGAGCCTTTAATCCATAAGCTATATTTTCATAAACAGTCATGTGCGGAAACAGAGCATAATTTTGGAAAAGGGTATTGAGCTGTCTTTTATGTGCAGGAATACCGTCCAGACTCTTGCCGTTATAAATTATTGAGCCTCTGTCCTGATGCTCGAATCCTGCAATCATGCGCAAGCAGGTTGTCTTTCCGCATCCTGACGGACCTAAAAACGAGACGAACTCACCATCTTTTATTGAAAGATTTATTCCCTTTATGACCTGTACACCATCAAAGGACTTTTGAATGTCTTTTAATTCCAGCATGGAAAACCTCCGCTAAAGTGCCTTTTCGCCACGTTCTCCCGTGCGGATGCGCATAGCATCATAGATTGGTTCTACGAATACTTTTCCATCTCCAACACGCCCCGATGGAATTTTTTCATAGACAGCTTCAAGAATTTTCTCTACATCACTATCATTTACAGCCACTATGCAAAGTATTTTTGGAATAAGGTTTATGTTGTGAACTTTCAGTCCTTTTATGGAGGCGTTTGCGTCTCCTTTCTGATTGCCACATCCCATCACGCTGAGTACCGTCATACCGCCAATTTTAAACTGATTGAGAATATCTTTAAGATCCTCAAGTTTTTCAGGTCTAATAACAATTTCAAGTCTTTTCATTTACACCTCCGTCAAGCATTTTTTTTAATACGCCGTTCATTGTCTTTATTCCAGTTAATAAAAACCTCATCTCCAATTTTCCAGTTATGTAAATCACTCGGTTCTAAGCTGAAAATTTCTTTTCGCCCAGAAGTTTCCGCAGTAATTCTGGAGAAAGCCCCCTGAAAACTGACAGCTTTTATTCTTGCACGAATGCAATCTTTTGTTTCATGGTCATTTAACTCTACAAATTCAGGTCTTATGCTGATTTCCGTATCATCTGCCATCTCAAAGAAATTTGACTCTCCAAGAAATCTTGCCGCAAACGGTGTTGCTGGGGCTCCGTAAATTTCAGTGGGAGTTCCCAGCTGCTCAATCTGACCATTGTTTATGACAGCAATCCTGTCACTTAAGGTCATGGCTTCTTCCTGATCATGCGTTACATAAATGTAAGTCATGCCGAGCTTGCGCTGTAAACGCTTAAGGCTTATCTGCATCTGCTTTCTAAGCTGAAGGTCTAAAGCTCCAAGAGGTTCATCAAGTAACAGAACTTTAGGCTCGTTTACCAAACTTCTAGCAATGGCAACACGCTGCTGCTGTCCTCCGCTTAATTTTGACGGCTTACGGCTTGCAAGCATTTCTAGCTGACAGAGTTCTATTGTCTCCTGAACTTTTCGCATTACAATATCTCCAGGAAGTTTCTTCATCTTAAGTCCGAATCCTATATTTTCCCTGACGGTAAGGTTTGGAAACAGAGCATAGCTTTGGAATACTGTGTTCACTTCCCTAAGATAAGGAGGAACTCCAACCATGCTTTTTCCTTCAAGGAAAATATCTCCAAAGTCTGGCTCAAGAAATCCGCCAAGCATCCTTAAAAGAGTTGTCTTTCCACATCCTGACGGACCTAGAAGTGTAAGAAATTCGCCTTTAAATACGGTAAGGCTTAGTCCTTTTACAATCTTATTGCCATCAAAAGACTTTGTTACGTTCTTTATTTCTATCAAAGGTTTTTCAAATGGCTCTTGTAATGGTTCCGACATTGCACACCTCTCATTTTATAGTTCTATTTACCGTAAGCCAGTATTGCATCCTCGTAAATCTTAAGACCTGCCTCAAGTTGTGCATCCGTCATTACAAGCGGAGCCAAAAAACGAATTACATTTCCGTATGTACCTGCATTTTCCATAAGCAAGCCATGATGTGCGGAATACTGTATGATGTCGCTCACAAGCTGTGCGTCAGGTTCTTTAGAAACCTTATCCTTTACAAACTCAACTCCAATCATTGCACCTAATCCGCGCACGTCTCCAACACATTCATATTTTTCTTTCCACTCTGCAAAACGCTTTGTAATCTTCTTTCCAATTTCGTTTGCACGCCCTGTAAGATTTTCTTTTTCAATTACATCCAGAACTTTTAGACCTGCGGCACAAGCCAGAGCATTACCGCCGTAAGTTCCCCCGATTACACCAGATGGAACGGAATCAAACACTTCATCCCGTGCAATGACTGCGGCAAGAGGAATTCCGCCAGCAATTGATTTTGCAGTAGCAAGAATGTCTGGTGCACATCCTGCTTCCTTCCAGTATTCAGATGCAAAAAGTCTTCCACTTCTTGCAAATCCACTCTGAACTTCATCTGCAATCAGCATGATGCCGTTTTCATCACATATTTTGCGAACCGCCTTTACATATTCTATTGGAGCAGGAATAAAGCCCCCCTCTCCCTGAATAGGTTCAATAACGATTGCAGCTATTGTATTAGCCGCAGAACATTCTTCAAAAACAGAGGTAAGCTTTTCAACATAATATTTTATAGCCTTGTCATCTGGCATTCCTTCAGGCTTACGATAAAGATAGGGGAACTCTGCGCGAAAAACTCCACCTGGTAAAGGTCCCTGTCCTGCAGCATAGGCTTTTTTTGAAGTCATTGCCATTGTAAGCAATGTACGTCCATGGAAAGCACCACTCATGACAATGATGTTTGGTCTTCCAGTGAATGCCTTAGCAACTTTTACAGCATTCTCATCAGCTTCCGCCCCACTGTTTGCAAACATGACTTTATTATGATTGCCCTTAACAGGAACTTTTGCTCCAAGCTTTTCTGCAAGTTCTACATAACCTTCATGTGTTACGATATTGAACATGCCATGAAAATATCTTTCTGCCTGAGCTTTTACAGCCTGTATAAGTGAAGGATGAGAATGTCCTACATTTAGCACTCCCACACCGCCAACCCAATCAAGAAAAATATTTCCGTCTGGGTCTTGAATCATTGCTCCAGCAGCCCTATCCAGAACGCACGGATAGACACAACGAATTGCCTTTGGTACAACCGCCTCCCTGCGACTGATAATCGCAGCTGACTTAGGACCAGGTAATTCGGATGTAATTATTTTAGGTAAAGCTTCTCTTAGTTCCATGTTTTTCTCCTTTTCGAGTTAAACATTAGCACTAAAAAACTGGCACAAATATAATTTTTAGCATAAAAAGACAGACGATTTGTGTGCATTTTGCACAAACAAAACTGCTTGTGCAAATGTTTTTCATATAGTAGTATCTAAAACGTCAATGGCGATGAGTCCGTTTAAATACGGATTTATCGCCATTTTTTTATGTTCGTAGAAGGAGGTTATACATGGAAGCTAAGAAATTTTTTATTGATGGAAAATGGGTGGAAGGTTCTGAACGAAAGACACTGGATGTAATTAACCCTGCAAATGGTACTGTCATTGCAAAAATATATGAGTCTTCAATAGAGGACACAAGAAAAGCCATTGCCAGTGCAAAAAAGTCTTTCTATAAGACTCGTGAATGGCGCGACATGGATAGTCAGATGCGCGGTGACATAATCCTTAAAATTGCAGACTTAATGGAACGGGATTCTGCAATGCTTGCAGAAATGGACTGCCTTGACTGCGGAAAACCTTTGCGAGAAGCAGAGGGCGATGTATCGGATGCAATCCACTGCTTCCGATATTATGCAGGTGCATTAAAGATGCCTTATGGCGGAGGTTATGACGTTAACGCAGGATTCGGTAAGATGCATTCCTATACTGTTCATGAGCCTGTAGGTGTTGTCGCCCAGATTACTCCATGGAACTATCCTCTATTGATGAGCTGCTGGAAGCTTGCACCTGCCCTTGCTGCAGGAAACAGCATTGTGTTTAAGCCTAGTCCTAAAGCTCCGCTTTCAACCATTCACTTGTTTGAGATTTTTGAGGAAGCAGGACTTCCTTCAGGATGTGCAAACCTTTTGCAGGGAGATGCAGATGTGGGAACTGAAATGGGAGAGAATAAAGACGTTGACATGATTGCATTTACAGGCTCAACAAAAGTAGGTCAAAGCCTTATGCGGAGTGCTGCAACAAACATAAAGAAAATTGGACTAGAGCTTGGAGGAAAGTCTCCTAACATAATATTTGCCGATGCAGATATTGATGCAGCTGTAGAATGGGCAATGATAGGCATTTTCTTTAATCAAGGGGAAGTCTGTGCCGCAGGCTCACGCATTATAATAGAAGAAAGCATTCATGATGAATTTGTTTCAAAGCTCAAGGCAAGAGCAGAGCGCATGACAATTGGGGATCCTATGTCGAATCCAGACATAGGACCTTTGATTACGGAAAAGGATATGAATAAAGTTCTTTCCTACATTCAGTCTGGAATTGACGAAGGTGCAACGCTTGTCTGTGGTGGCAAACGTTATACGGAAAACGGATGCAAGAACGGCTATTATGTGCTTCCAACAATATTTGACAGATGTACAAGCGACATGAAGATTGTACGGGAGGAAATATTTGGACCTGTCGTTTCTGTTCAGACTTTTAAGACAGAACAGGAAGCCATTGACATTGCAAACGATACTCCTTATGGTCTTGCAGGAGGTGTATTTACGAAAGATGTAGGTCGTGCACACAGAGTCATAAGTGAGCTGAGGGCTGGAATTACTTGGATTAACTGTTTTGCACCTACATTCAACGAAGCTCCTTGGGGAGGGTACAAAATGAGCGGAATTGGACGTGAGCTTGGAATCCACGGACTTGAAGAGTATCAGGAGGTAAAGCAGATAAACATTAACATTGGAGGCGGAAGCCCAGGATGGTATGCAAATTAACACTGTTAATAACTGTTGACACTTAATTTATAAAAATGCTATAGTAAAAACATCGAAGGCGATAACCGTTAAAGCGGTTATCGCCTTTTTTTGTTTTAAGGGGTGTATATGTCAAAAGAAAGCTACGGCAGAGTTTCTAAAGATTTGGAAAAGGTTATAAGTTTTATTAAGTCAGATTCCATTGACGATGAAACAAAGGAAAAAATAACAGAACAGACATTAAGCTATTTTGACAATTATGTAAGTCCCGGTTGGTTAAAATATCGAAAATCGGTGTCTACAAATGATGCTGTAATAGAATGGAGTGATCACGATGCTGTATGTGAAGGACTTTATGGTGAAAAATTCATAGACTGCCTGGGAGGATTTGGAATCTATACATGTGGTCATCGCAATTCTGAAATTCTTGAAACTGTAAAAGCTCAGCTTGAACATCAGGCTCTTCATTCTCAGGAACTCTTAGATCCATTGCGTGGATATCTTGCAAAAGCAATGGCAGACATTACGCCAGGTGACTTAAAGTACTGCTTTTTTACAAACGGTGGTGCAGAAGCAAACGAAATGGCACTTAAGCTGGCAAGAATCTCAACTGGAGGGAAATGGTTTATCTCGGCAATTCACGGCTTTCACGGAAAATCGTTAGGAGCATTGTCCGTAACAGGAAAAGACACATACCGCAAGCCTTACATGCCGATGATTCAGCAGGTGCTTCATGTTCAGTACGGTAAGACAAAGGCCATGGAACGCTCAATACAGAACCTTTTGAGCGTAGGAGAAAGCATTGCTGGCATTATCGTGGAGCCAATTCAGGGC
>CACXDK010000223.1 GCA_902766345.1 uncultured Spirochaetaceae bacterium
CCATTCCTGCCTGAATGCGAGGATTTGCATCATGACCCGGACAGTTTGGAATTGAAGGATCTTCGTGAACTTCAAGACCTACACCATGACCGCAATAGTCATATACTACGCCGTATCCGTTCTGTTTGTGTGCAATGTCATATACGGCATTTGAAATGTGGCTAATTCTGTTTCCAGGTACACATGCAAGAATTCCTGCGTTAAGGCTTTCTCTTGTTACCTGTACAAGCTTTTTATGCTTAGGTTTTACATTGCCAACCATGACTGTGTGTGTACTGTCTGAAATGTAGCCGTTAAGGTTTATGCCTATATCCAAAGAAACAAGGTCGCCGTCATGGACAATCTTATTCTTTGAAGGTACACCGTGAATAACTTCTTCATTGATGCTTATACATGCAGCTCCAGGGAATCCTTCCTGATACCATGCAGGTTTTCCTCCGAATCTGGTCATGAATTCAACGCACCATTCATCAATCTGTTTTGTGGATACTCCAGGTTTTACCTTAGGAATTATTTCATTAAACAAATCTGCCAGAAGATGACAGCTTTTTCTAATTTCAATAATTTCCTTGTCATTCTTTAATCTTATCATATATATTACCTCTTTCTATTCCAAATAAATCAGGCTTATGCCCTATGAAACAAGCCTCAAGGATTCTTCCCTGCAAACTCTCGCCGTGTACTTGTCTCCGATCCGCTCATAAGCATCTGCCATTTTTTGCAGGAAGTAAGAATCATCGGACTTTTCAAATTTAAGATCCAGTGCTCGTTCCCATGCATCTATGGCAAGTTCGTCATTTACCTGACCGTCAATATTATTACGTAATATGTGTCGTGTAAGGCTTTTTACTTCTGGAAAGAACAGCTTAAAGTAGCTGTAGCTGAATTCCATCTTTATTATCTGTTCCAAAAGTATAACGGCATCATAATATTCCTGCCTTAAAACAAGTTCTTCTGAAAGGATAAAGCCGTAATCCATGAAATCCTCTCGGGTAAACCATTTTGAAAGCTTAAAACCAGAGCGGGTCATATTCATACGCTTGAATTCCGCTACAGCAGAATCTTCCTTATTATGTGTAAGGTCAAAGAATATCAGTTTTGAACGGCTTTCATCGTCATCTCTTTCCATTAACCAGGTTCTATAATCGAAAGACTGTTTGGTTCCAGCCGTATGTGTAGAATGAGATGAGTTTTTATATGCAAAGGATTCATCAAAAAGACTGCGCGATTTTATGTCTGAAAGTGTTTCGTAAGCCTGTACCAGCTCCCTGAATTTTTCGGAATCTTCATGAGTAATATCAGGATGAAGAAGCTTTGCTTTTTGTCTGTAGGCTCTACGGATTTCTGCAGCAGTCGCATTGTGCGGAACACCTAGAATTTTGTAACAGTCACGCATATTTTTCACGTAATACTATACTTTTTTGCATAAATTTGCAATGGCATGCAAAAATCAGTTTTACTTATTTAGAGGGAGACAAATAATAAAATATGTTGTAGAATAAACTCATAATAAAAAGGTTTTGAAACCATGACTATAAGAAAAAGTTGTTTATTTATTGTACTTGCTTTTGTTTTGCTTGCATTAGATTTTATTCCTCTTTTTTTGTTGGACAGATATTTTTATCTGTGGAACATGCCTATTTCTGGTAATTCTGTTTCAACAATTTTATTGGTTATACAGCTTTTTCTCGGGGTCTTTACAACTGTAATTTATAAAAATACAGGTGTAATCTTAGAAGGCTTTGTTTTGTCAACAAACATTGCAATTGTCCTTTCTTTATTCCTTGAAACAAGTAATATCAACCTTATAACAATACTTGGCACAATTATATCTCATTTATTTTCTGTATTTGTAATAGCATTCCTTTTAAGAAGAACTGTTAGAATTAATAAAATTCTTCTGGAGTTTGCTCATACCGATTATTTAACAGGTGCTAAAAACCTTCGCTGCTTGGAATATGATTTAAATGAACTTGTAAACAAGAAGTCCCGTTTTGCAATGATGTTGCTGGATTTGGACGCTTTCAAGCATATTAATGAAGTTCGGGGCTATAAATGTGGTAATGAAGTTTTGAAAAATCTTGTTGCCCGCTGGCATAATCTTCTTGAAAACACAAATAACAGCCTTTATCGAATAAATGGTGATGAATTTTCAATTTTGTTCAAAGATTACAAAAATAAAGAAGAGTTAAAATCTTACATTCGTACTATTGCATCTTCTTTTGACTCCCCTGTGCGAACAGGAAAGTTTGAGAATTTTATTTGTGCTTATGCGGGCATTGTAGAATACCCTGAAAATTCTTCAAGAGTAGAACAGCTTAGGCAGTTTGCAGATGCAGCTTTATCTGATGCAAAAAAGAAAGTGAGGGGAAAGGATAAGTTTAGATTCTGCAATTTTAATTCTGATACTTTGCAGAAAATAAAAAAAGAACTTTTTATTTCTGATGTTTTACAGAAAGCCATATCTTATAATCTTCTTTCGCTGAATTTTCAACCTCAATATGATGCAAAAACAAAAAAACTTCACGGTTTTGAATGTCTTATTCGTCTGCATGACTTCGAGGGGAACGATATTAGTCCAGAGGATTTTATTCCTATTGCAGAAAAAGAGGGCTTTATTTACGACATTGGTGAATGGGTAATAAAAAACGGTATAAAGGCGTTTAAGGCAGCTCTAGATAATGCGAGTGCTGATAACAAAGCTGTCACACTTTCCATTAACATTTCCTGCAGTCAATTTTTGGATGATACTTTTGTTGAGTTCTGTAAAAAAAGCATTTTTGACAGTCAGATAAATGCCAATAATCTTATGTTTGAAATTACAGAATCAGTCCTTGTTGAATCAACGGACATGGCATTTAAATTCATTCAAGAACTTAATGCCAACGGTGTGAATATTTCAATTGATGATTTTGGAACAGGCTATTCTTCTTTGAGTTATATTTACAAATTCAACTTTAAGGAATTAAAAATAGATAAAAGCTTTACGGATACAATCTGCAACAGCAAGAAAAATGATTCATTCATTAAGATGATTATAGCCGTATGCCATCGTTTTGGACTTCAAGTTGTAACAGAAGGTGTAGAAAATGAGGAGCAATATCAAAAACTGCTACATGATGGCTGCGATATTATTCAAGGCTATTATTTTTCACGCCCAGTCGATGAAAAACACATGGCTGAGCTTATGGCTCAGTAAAAGAAAAAGGCTATCCAAAATATTTTGGATAGCCTTTCTTTTGTCTTATACAATATATCTTATACAAACCGTTGGGCAGGTGTTAAAATCCATAGTGCTTTTAGTTGTTGTTGCCCCTTGTTTTCTAATGTATGAGGAGCACTTGCACTGAAAGATATGCTGTCGCCCTGTTCCAGTTCATATTCTGAGTTTTGATAAATTAAACTGCCTTTTCCTTCTAGGATTATTCCAAGTTCCCTTCCCAAATGTCCGTAATGACCGCGGTGGGTTTTTCCTCCTACTGGAATTGTGATTATGTAGCTTTCAATGGAATTCTGCCCGTCTTTTTCATGTGGTTTTGAAACTTCTTCGTAAACAATTTCTTCTTCGTGAATTGTTCTTCGTTCGCCTGCATGAACGACAGATACAGGACGTCTCTGATTATATTCTTCAAAAAGATATTCAAGATTTAAATCAAGTACGTTTGCAAGGGAGAGTAGTGTATCTATTGCTGGAGAAACTCTGTTGCGCTCTATCTGAGATATAAGACTTTCGCTTACACCAGCCTGTTGTGCAACAGTTTTAAGAGTCAGGTGTTTTTTTTCTCTTACGGCACGTATCTTTTCGCCAAAGTGATAGGATTTTACAGATATATCACTTTTGTTTGTTTTTTCTTCCATATCTTTTCCTTTATTGTGAAGACCTTATTCTGCAAATGAATCTTTTTTCTGTTTTTCTTTGTTCTGTTCCATGACAAACTGAATAAAGAAGTCTTCAAGTGTGTGTTTTGGACCTTCAAGATGCAGTCTCTGTCTTGCCCGTGCATTATCTCGGCGGACTGTGTACAGCAAATAGAAGTCTCTGTAGTCAAGGTTAATATCTGTTTTAACTCTTTCTCCAAGATATGCACTTACTTCATCACGACCAATTGCCTTAACGCCTTGTTCCTTAAGGATTGTTCTAAGTCTGTTTATCTGCTCGTATGAAATTCCAAAAAGGAATTCCTCCATTGCCTGTGAAACTTCTTTTTCTCCAAGTCTTTTTTTTATGAAGTAATTCCACTGTGCGTCCATTTGGATGCTTACCAAAAGAAGTTCACTTGTTCCCATCATTGTTCCAAAAGCTGGAGCAAGCTGTCTTCTTGCCCTCCAGACAGCTTGAAGAACTGGTGCAATGTCGGTAATTGTCTGGTCTGCACGGTGTTCCCATAGAATTATGAGGGAGGTTGCAAGTTCCCGTCTTGTTTCAATGGAAATTGTTTTGTCTCTAATCAGGTTCAGATATACATCTTCTGCCATAAGAGTAAACATCATGGATATTGTTTCGTCAAAATATTCTTCTGCCTGCTTTTCATCCATGTTTACATAATTTTTTGCCAGTTTATACATTGAATAGAATGTATGCATTTTTGAAACAAGCAAGCCTTTTCCGAGTGTTGCTTTTGACGGAAGATGAAGGGTTGTATCACCTTCTTCCTGATATGATACAAGACTTTCTACCAATGCTTCTGGAGTGCGTACTGTTGTGTTTGTTACTGTACGTTCCAACAAAGATGGAAAGGTTGCAATTACTTTTGCGAGATTTTCTACTTTTCTTAGTCGTTCTTCCAAATGTTCCAGTTTCTGAGGAGCGTGTTTATGAAGCTCATCCAGAAGTTTCTTTATGAGTTTCTGCTGGTAAGGGGTTATTAATATGATGCCTGATGAAATTGTATCATTTTTTATGTCTTTTTTATCAAAAAATGAATCAATACTTACCGGGACAAACTCGTTTATATCTGGAACTTTATTATTTTCCATACTCATCATTTGTATTTTCGGTGTTTTTTTTATGTCAATTCAATGAATTTTTGAGTTCTTTTCTAGTGAAATCCGATCTTAAAAGTACCGATGATTACTACATGAAGAAGTTTGTTTTGCTTTTTAGTCTGTTTTTATCTATAATAAGTGGCATTTCTTTTGCTGCTGATAAGTCTCTGGAAAATCTCTTTGTCTTCAAGGATGACATTGTTGTTGAAGAGCGGGATTCTGACTGGCAGGCAAATGGTGTTGATCTTTATATTCGCAAAAAGGATGGTATGGAAAGTGTCATGCTTGTTGAGACTTCCAAAGATCCTGAAGGCAAAATGGATAACTTTGCTTACCGTGCGGAAGAATATAATACTGTAAACGGTGATGAAATACGTTATCTTAATGGAGAAGTATTAAAATCTGAATATGCAAAATATAGTTTGATTTCATCTACTGTCGTGCAGCATCCTAAACTTGGAGACTGTTTTCATATCTATATTCCAAGAAAGCTTGTTTATGGATATCCATGGGAGCGTCATGGTTCTGTTACTATAGATAAAGGATTCTTTATTAACATCCGTACGTTTACTAAAAAATATTGTGACTATTCTGGAAAATTTGCAGATAACCCGTTTATGTTTGATTATCAAACTCTTACAACTATAACAAAACGGGAAAAGTCTAAGCCTCCTGCACCAAAAAAAGAGAAACCTAAGAAGGAAAAAAAGCCAGAACCTCCTGTTGAAGAAAAGAAAGATGTTGTACCAGAAGATGATGGTTTTGTTCCAACAGAGGACGTAATAAAAGAAATTGAACCAAAAAAGCCAGAGCCTGAACCAGAACCCGAGCCGGAGCCGGAACCAGAGCCTGTTATAATTCCAGAGGAAGAAATTAAGGAACTTGAGCCAGAACCTGTTGTAGAGGAACCAGAACCTGAGCCAGAGCCGGAACCTGTGTTTATTCCAGAAGAGGAAATTAAGGAGGAGGAACCAGAACCCGAGCCGGAGCCTGAGCCTGAGCCTGTAGTTGAAGAGCCTGAGCCTGAACCAGAACCCGAGCCAGAGCCAGAACCGGAACCTGCTATTACGTTGACAGATGACTATGATGCTAAGGCTGCAAATGAGTTTAACAACCTTGCAGACCGTGGTAATGGTATGATGATGTATTCTAAGGGTGCTGATGCTCTTCCTGAAGATTTGTATAATCTTGTTGATTCTATAAATCCAAAAGGTGATGTTGATATTGTCTTTGCTATTGATGCAACAGGTAGTATGAAGGATGACCTTGAAAGTCTTAAAAAGAACTGGGTCCCTATGTTGATGGAACAGCTTGAAGACTTTGAGCATATTCGTCTTGGATTGTTGTTCTATCGTGATTATAAGGATGATTATTCTTATAAACAGTTGCCTGTTAAGATGTTTGAGTTTACGGATTCTGGAGAGGTGTTCCAGTCAAACATTAATTCTATACGCATTAAAGGTAGTGAAGGTGGTGACATTCCAGAACCTGTATATGAAGCTTTGTATGCTAGTTTGAAGTATTTTGACTGGCGAAGTGATGCTACAAAAAAGATTATCTTGATTGGTGATGCTGCTCCACACAGCAAGCCTAGAGGAAAAGTACGAGTTACACAGGATTCTGTAATGAAGCTTGCAGAAGAAATGGATGTATCTGTTGACTGTGTTATTGTGCCGGATGGAAACAGTAAAACCCGTCACTATTTCTAAGTGATATGCCGTAAAAATAAAAAGACCTGTACTTCATACGTTAATTTGTACGAAGTGCAGGTCTTTTTTTATGCTTGTTGTAATTTAATTATAATAATATGCATCAGGATCATAATATTCGTCTTCATCGTAGTATTCATCTTCATCGGAATAATTATAATCGTCTGCTTCTGCATCGGCCTGCATTCTGCTCTGAATTTCTGCAAGCCTTTTTTCTGGAACTTTTGCCAGATCTGATTTTGCCAAAATGATGTATTCTCCAGGAAGCGAACCTGGAACGCTTGTATCGTAAATGTCGATTATTTCCTGTAACATTGGTACTGCAATGTCATATTTTTTCTGTTTTAAGTACAAATGTGCCAGTTCAAATCGTCCTTCTACATAATCATTTGTATAATTGCCATATCTTTGGAGTAATATTTTATAATAATATTCAGCAACTCTATAATGATTTTTGTCATAAGCTGATTGTGCGAGCTGGATTATTTCTCTGTCTGACATATCGCTTGGAGGCGGATCTTTTGGAAGAGATTCGCATGAATAAAATGCCATAGTGGCTACTATAAAAAGCACTATAAATCTTGAACGTTTCATGTTTTCAGTGTATCATTTTTTTTAATTTTAATAAAGAAGCCCTAAAAGAGGTGAATTATGATAAAAGCTGGAATTATTGGTGCTACAGGCTATGCTGGTGTGGAACTTTTCAGAATATTACTGCGTCATCCGCAGGTAGAAAAAATTTTTGTAAGTTCTGTTAGTTTTGAAGGTCAGCAGATTGAGGATGTGTATCAGAATCTAATAGGTCAGCTTGGAACAAAGTCTGACGGAAAACTTCTTACAGCTGATGAAGTTAAAGAAAAGTCTGATATCTTATTTACAGCACTGCCTCATGGTATTGCCGAGCAGTATGCTGATTACTGTGTAAAGCACGGTAAAAAGCTTATTGATTTAAGTGCGGATTTCCGTTATGGCATGGATGAAGCAACTTTTAAAGAATGGTATAAAAAGGATTGGGAATTCCCTGAAGTTCATAAACAGAGTGTATACGGTTCGCCAGAACTGTATCGCCAGGATATTGCAAAAGCAAGTGTTATTGGTAATCCTGGTTGTTATGTAACCAGTGCAACTCTTGCTCTTATGCCTGCTTTGAAAAATGGTCTTTTAAATACAGATTGTATAATTGTTGATAGTAAGAGTGGTGTTACTGGTTCCGGTCGTAATCCTAGTATGAGTAACCAGTTTTGCGAGTGTGGCGAAAGTTTTTCTGCCTATAAGATTGGGGCTCATAGACATCAGAGTGAGATTGTACGCAATTGTTCTTTGGTTGCAAAAAAGAATGTTGGCATTGTGTTTACGCCACATCTTATTCCTCAGAACAGGGGTATTTTAAGCACAATTTATGCTCCATTGTCTGATGAAGGTGCAAAACTTGCTTCTTCTGGTGTTTCTGAAATTCACAAGCTTTATGAGGAAACTTATAAGAATGAACCTTTTGTAAGGGTTTTGCCAGAAGGAAAGAATCCTACTACGCGTGTTGTTAGATATTCAAACTACTGTGATTTACAGCTATATGTTGTAAATGGTGGAAAAATGCTTGAGATTGTCAGTTGTCTTGACAATATGATAAAAGGTGCTTCTGGTCAGGCTGTACAGAACATGAATATTATGTATGGCTTTGAGGAAACTACTGCAATAGATTTTATTCCTCCAGCATTCTAAAAAGAAAAACCTATGCTGTTTGCCTGTGGACGTATTTGAGAGTATGAAAGTACTGATTTTCCGTTCAGGCACAGCTGGGTTGAACCTCCTCCATCAAATTCAAGGGCTGCATAGCAACCCATTGCTTTGAATATTTTTGCACATTGTGCATAAGAAAGCCCTGTGCTGTTGTCGGTCCGTTCTCCTTCTGCTATGAGAATATAGAGTGTCTTGCCGTCTTTTGAAACACCAGCCCCGCAACGAGAATCAAATGTTTCTGTCTTGAATTTTTGTTCTTCTCCATCAATAAGGACTGGATAAAAGCCTCCGAATACATGTTCGTACTCTTTGCAATTTTCCTCTGTTTGAACTGGAATAACTGTACATTTTAAATCTTTTGTAAATGCAAGGGCAGCGTATTTATTGTTTGGTTTTGAAAAAATAATGCCATCTTTTTTATGTATTCCTGCGATGTATACCAATTTTTTATCTTTTTTTATGAAAGGGGATGCATTGAATGCTATAACACATTTATTTTTTTTTGCAAAATTTTTTGTTTTTACAGGTAAATAGCCAGAGCTGCCCAGTGTTGAAAAGTCTGTGCTATCAGGAAATGCTTTTAAATGGAATCCTGCTGTAAGGTCAATTTTAAATGCATGATATCTCAATGGTATTGATTGTGATGAAAACTCAAAGCGTTCTACTCCATGACATACTTCTTTCCAGTCAAAATTCTTTGGGATGTATCGTTCTGTAGCAGTAGCCTTTGAAAGCAAGAGAATAGAAAGAATTATTATTGCAGAAACTTTTGCCTTGATATTCATATTTTCAGTATGTGGTAATGTCTGTTTTATGTCAATTAACTGTACTAATTTGCCATAAAGTTTTACACTGTTCTTATGAAAATGATTCTTATGGGAACTGGTACTAGTCATGGGGTGCCAGTAATTGGTTGTGACTGTAAAGTATGCACTTCAAAAGATATTCATGATGTTCGCAACCGTTGCAGTGCATACCTTTGTGAGCCTGCCTCTGTTGTAATTGATACTGGACCTGAATTCAGATTGCAGGCAATTAAATTTGGCATAAAGCATATAGATGCTGTTCTTATTACTCATAGTCATGCAGATCATTTGAACGGACTTGATGATATCCGTGTTTTTAGTCACACAGAGTCTGTAGATCCGTATCCAACAAAGAATGCTTTTGCTACAGAAGGTAAAGGAAAACCTGTTTTTGCAAATGCAAATACGATTACAGATATAAAAAATCGCTTTGATTATATATTTACGCCTGTGAAAGAGGGGGGCGGAAAACCTAAGCTCGATTTGATTGATTGTGCAATGTACGGGGCTGAAAATCCTATAAAGATAAAAGGGGTTGAAATTGTTCCTGTACCTTTGCTTCATGGTACTTTGAATGATTCTGGATGGCTTTTAACAGAAACTAAAGCTGACGGTTCAAGACATAGTTTTGCTTATCTTACGGATTGTAGTTGTGTTCCAGAACAGTCTATACGTATGATTCAAAAACATGCAGGCATTCTGGAGCATCTTATAATTGATGGATTACGGGTAAAACCTCATTCTACGCATTTTTCTTTTGAACAGGCAATTTCTGTGGCAGAACAGTTGCGTCCTAATCATACCTGGCTTACACATATTACTCATGATATGACTCATGAAGAAGTAAAAGCGTATGTAAAGACTATTGTAAAGGATTCTATTTTTATAGAACCTGCTTATGATGGTCTTGTATTAGAAGCCTGATTATTGATTTACAATACTGATAAGCCAGTCTTCCATTGTTTCATCTTTTATGCCTGTCTTATCATGTAGTTCGACCCAAAAGTGATAGCGGGTTTTATACAGGACGTATCTTGAATTATGACACCATCGTCCACATAGTTTGCCTGTTTTTACGCCTTGCTCAAAAATGCCGCTGTCGTTTTCTGATAGGGCAGAGTAGAATGAAACTGGAAGAACGGACAGTAGTTCTTTATAGGAAATCTGGTAAAATCCGCTACCTGAAATAACTCCCTTGAAAAGTCGTGGCTCTGCACATGCAAGTTCTACTACGAATTTTGCCCCCTGTGAAAAGCCGTACCCAATAATGTTTGTTTTATCTATACATTTATATTTTAATGCAACATTTTGAATAAGAAGACTCATGCTATGTGGGTCTGTAAAATATTCTATTCTGGATATTGCAACAAGAACTGCTGCTCCTTCTGAATAAATCTTCTTCTGAAAGTCAGGATTTGCAAATCTTGCTCCCATTTTTTGTACGGCAGTTCCTTTTTCGCAAGAGCCATGAAATGTTACAATTAGAGGAATGTTTGCAGTTTCGTTATCTTTGTCATTTCTGTATTTTTCTGGCAAATATAGATAGTAGGAATGTCCTGTAGGAAGTTTTTCGTATATCCAAACTCCCTTTTGTGTTTCTGTTGCCCAAAGGTATGCCGCATCAGGAGTGAAGGTAAGGGGCTTTCTTGTATATAGTTTTCGTATTGAAAGAATTCCAAATGCAAGTAGAATAAAAAAAACTGCAATAATAATTAATAACTTTTTCATCATAGATAATATGTAAAGGATATAAAAAAACCGCCTTGAATAAGGCGGTTATATTTTACCAAAGCGATTATTTATTCAGCTTTTGGTGCTCCAGCGTTAGCTGGTCTTACATTAATCTTCTTTACGATAAAATCACTCTTCAAACACTGTGTGCAGATGCGAAGTGTTCTTGTTGTACCGTCAATTTCTGTCTTAATCTTAAGAAGATTTGGTCTCCAGGTGCGGCGTGTGTGATTGTATGAGTTACTAACTTTATTACCGTGCATTGGATGCTTTCCGCAAATATCACATGTTCTTGACATATCTCTTACCTACCTATTAAATTCAATAAACGTGAGTTTAAGTATGATACAAAATAGAAAGCATCATGTCAATAGACATTTCTGTCCATACAGGAATTTAAATGCCTTCACGTGCTTTTTCTAACTCATCAAGATGTCTCAATCGTTTTTCATCAAGCTTTATAAAAAGATTTTTTTCCTGAGTTGGAAGAACAAGCCCTTTAGGTCCGTTTTTTGCACGTCTTAGGTATTTTACCTTAGTGTAATATAAATCTGCCTGACCGTTTCGTCTTGCTTTTGAATGATATACAGCAAGATTTCCTGCGTACAGTAAAATTTCCAATGGAACAGACTTATTTTTCTGAGCTTTTATGAATACATAGCCTCCTGCAAAATCACGAGCATGAAGCCACATATCAGAACCTTTTACAGTGTGTCTGAGCAGATCATCATTTTCATTTGCAGTACGTCCGACAATAATTGTCCAGCCATCTACTTCATAATGAAGTCCTGCATGAGGTTTTTCAACCTTCTGCTTTGGAGTTGTATCATGGCGGAGCATCTGTTCAATCTTGATTACATTTTTTTGTTCTATTATTGCTTTGTATTCAGCATCAAGAGCTGCAATATTCCTTTTTGAAAGATCTATATCATGCTGTAAATCTTCCATGCCAGAAACTGCTTTTTTATATTGCTCATAGTAAGTTGCTGCATTTTCTTGAATGGATTTTTTTGCATCAAGATGGATATGCACCTGCTCATTTGTGTCATAGTCAATACAGTCAAGAGTATTTCCTTTTGCCTGAGAACCAAATGAAAGAATTAAATCTCCTGTATGCTTTAGGTGGTCTGCATTTTCAAATTGCTTCTGCTTGTCCAACAATTTGCGTAAAGCACTTTCCATTTTACTGTGTTTTACGTTGTACCATTTTTCTGCTTGTGCTAAAAGGCTTTCCCTTGAAAGTACGGATGCATGTTCTGAATAGAATATGTCTATCTTACGGTTAAAAGAAAGAGATTCTTCTATTGAACTGTCAAAAGTCCTGATTGGAAATTTTTCCAATGCCAGGGCTTTTTCTTTTTCAGAAACTTCTTTTTCTTCTATAACGAATTTAGCACCAGTAACTTCGTTCTTTTTTGGACGCCGGAACATGCAGTCTTGAATGGTTCCTTCTTCATCCGTGACTATTACATTTGCAGCTCCAGACCAAAGTCGGACATATATGTAATATTTTTGTTGCCATGTGGAAACATCGAACTTTACAATGCGGTCAAGCCCAATCTGATGACAGTCATTGATTCTCATTCCCTGAACATGAGAGCGAAGGAATTCATGAAATCTCAGTGGTTTTTCATTTTTAGGTACTCTGCTTTCGGTTGTATTAATTCTGCATGCATTTGCACTCGTGCAGATTATTAATGTAGATAGAATTCCCTGCTTTATAACACGGAACGCAAGCATATCATAACCTGGCTGTACAATTTCCTGTATAAAAGCACCTTGTAAATCAAGTTCGCTTATTATGAGATTTAATTCATTACAATTAAGAGACATGATATTTCCTTACTTTTTCAAGATAGTGCGGAATTGTTGCATTGTAGCCTGTAATTCTTCTATCTTTTCCTGGAAGATGTATGTTGTCTGAGCTTGAAGTACAAGACGCTGTGCAAGCATTTTACTTAGGAATATGCCGTAGTGCGGATTTTTTCTTATGAGCGTAAGAAAATCTGTCTTAGGTACTTTAATCAATGTACATTTTCCGTTTGCAACAACTGTTGCTGTTCGTCTGTCATTAAGCAGAAATGCCATTTCTCCAATAAAGATGTCATTTGCAGTAAGCGTTGCTGTAAGTTTATTGTTTGTGTATACATTAAAATTACCAGATACAATAAAGAAAAGGTCGTTTGATATTTCATCCTGTTTACAGATAATCTGTCTGTCCTTATATTCAATAGTAGGAAAAGGCTTCATGATGCCAGGAACTGTATTAACTGTGTCTGCTTTATTTAGGATAGAAAATGTTACCTGATTTCCTTTATCATTGTACGTAATCTGATGAATACAACTTTTACTTAAAGAAATTCCCCTTCCATGCAGTTCTTCAGTCTTAGTCTTTTTATTCAGATATTTGCGCCAATCAAAACCATTCCCGTCATCTTTTATGCGGAAGGCAGAGGCTTTTTTACGAATTGCATAAGAAATCTTTATTTTCTTATTTTTATTCTGAGGCTCTTTATTCTTTTTTTCAATAAGAGAAAGCATGTCACCGCCATTAGAAAGCCATTTTGATTTTTCTTCATAAGATATATTTAAATTGCCGTGTTCAACTGCATTCATCAGCAATTCCATTAGTGTAAGCTGTAAGCCCACGCGGTCATTGTCTGTAACTCTGTTTGTATTGTACAGATAACTGACAAGAAAATTTGTGTAAAACTTCAGATCCATAGGATTGTTGCTGCATACAAAAGAGCCTTCTTCCTGTCTTCCAATAATATCCTGCATGCCTCTTGTATAGAAGAACTGCTGGTTCTGATAAAGTATATCAAGCAGGTGCTCAAAATTATTTTTGAAGTCATCCATCGGTAAAATACTCAGAATATTATCATCTTTTATATATTCAATTAATTTTACCTGATCATCGTCTTTGCATACTGCTATAATTCCACCGTAATGCAGCCATTCGTCTGCATTGATGGCTTCCAATATTTTTCCGCAGTCAATTTCTTTTGATGTGTAATCAAGAACTTTGATTTCTGGAATTTCATAATTAATATAACTTATTGAAGTTTCAGTTGTAGGCATGGAAAATGCACTGAAAAAATTTGGGAAATGTTTGCATGCCTTTTCAACAGTGTTAATTAAGTCTTGATTTGTTGATGCAACGAAAATCTTTTTCATATCGATTTTAGTGTAATGGTAAAACTAATGTTTTGCAAGGCTAAACTTTACATTTCAGCCAAGAAAGGTTTCCCATTCATCTACAAGGTTTACACAGCCGTCCATGTCAAGTTCATCGCATGCTGCAATAAGTTTAGTCAAAAGTTCCTGCTCTTTCTGCGGATAGCTGTATTCAGATATTTTCTTGCATGCAGATTCAAGAGTGTCCATGTCTAAGTCCATTGCAGCTTTACGAATGTTTTCAAACTCGGTTCGTAGTGTTTGAACATCGCATTCGGGTTTCTGTTCCTGTGATGCAGGCTTTTCCTCACAATATGGAGCAAGAAATTCCTTGTATGAACAGTATTTTTTCAGCGTTTCTTCATGATGAGTCTTAATGTAATCAATGTCACCTGCTTTTCCTGCTTTTTCCAAAGCTGCTGCCATGTCTGAAAGTTGCATTGCTCCAATTTGTTTTGAAGAGCTTTTGAGAGCATGCACTTCTATTGTATAATTTTCCCAGTCTGAACTGTCAAAGTGAGACTTAATTGAATTTGCTTTTGAATCTATCAGGCGGTAATATTCCTTCAATATTTTAAGGAATATCTTTTCATTGCCAAGAAGCTTTATTGCTGCAGCGGTATCCAAATCCACTATGGTTTTATCGAGTAATGGAGGATTGTCCTTTTCCTGCTGTGAAACAGCATCTTTTTCTGCATTAGATACCCTTTTAATTTTTTCTTTTGGCAGCCATTGTTTTATTTTTGCAACAAGAACTCGTACTTCTATAGGTTTTGCAATAAAATCATTTAATCCTGCATTTAAGAACATTTCTTTTGCATTTCCAACAGCATTTGCTGTAAGTGCAAGGATTGGAATGTCTTTGTATTCTGGAAGTTTTTCTCTTATGAGCTTTGTGGCTTCAATACCGTCCATTTCTGGCATCATGTGGTCCATCAGAATAATGTCAAATTTATTCTCTTTTACCTTGCGCAAAGCTTCTTTACCACTTGTTGCCGTTATAGTGTGTACTTTTAACGGTTCTAGCAAACCTTCTGCA
>CACXDK010000224.1 GCA_902766345.1 uncultured Spirochaetaceae bacterium
AGGGCAGAAATTGTTTCGCTTGGTGCAATTCCGTTTGCGGCTATAAGTGTTACTATGGCATACGGCGGATATCAATATGCCAGCGGTAAATCAAATTCGTTTCCTAATCCTTTGAGTCGAGATAATAGTTATACTAAAGAAGAAATTTTTAAATTGGTTGGTGTTTCTGCTGGTGTAGGATTGTCTGTTGGTCTTGTTGATTTTGTAATAAACTACACACGCCGTAAAAAAGCAGAAAAAGAACGTCTTTTAGAAGAAGCCAAACAAAATGAAAATATACGCGCAATCACTCCAGAAGAAGCTGGTGATTTGTTGCGTAAGAATTCTAAAAACATAGAAGAAGACTCAAAATCTGAAGATACAACGGAACAGCCTGCTTCTGAAGAAGACAGTGATTCTGAGAAATAATATGGCATATTATACTGTTCGAATTCCTAAAGAATACACAAAAAATGAACGTCTAGATAAATACATTGCCTCAATTCCAAGCGGAATGAATAGGAGTAAACTGAAAAGTGGAGTTGTAAGCATTCTTGTAAATGGTAAAAACTCAAAACTTTCTTGTAAGGTAAAAGCAGGGGACTGCATTGATATTGAATGGGAAGATAATATTCCTGATGATATTGAGCCTGAAAATATTCCTCTTGAAATTATATATGAAGATGAAAATGTCTGTGTGATTAATAAGAAACAAGGAATGGTTACACATCCTGCCTGTGGCAATTGGAACGGAACTTTAGTAAATGCATTGTTGTTTCATTGGAATAGGAATAAAATCTCTCAGTTGAAAGAAGCGGCTTCTGATGCCGAACTGTTAAAAAAAAGGCGTCCTGGTATTGTACACAGACTTGATAAAGATACTTCAGGCATTATAATTACAGCTAAAAACAGAGATGCTGAAGAATGGCTGGGAAATCAATTTAGAAATCATCATCAATTAGTGAAAGAGTATATTGCAATCTGTATGAATAGACCTCAGCATCAGCATGGTGTTATAAAAACTCAGATTATAAGGGACCCGAAAAATAGGAAAATATATAGGGCTGTAACAGATACTGAGGATGGAAAATTTGCGCAAACGGCATATTATTGTATAGCTTGTTACGGTGAATATTCATTAATGCGTATACGTATTGCGACTGGGAGAACTCATCAAATAAGAGTTCACATGAAATATTTAAATTGTCCTGTGTTGGGGGATCCTTTGTACGCAAAAAAAGACAAGCTTTTCCCATCAGCAACGCTTATGCTTCATGCTCGTCTTTTGAAAATAAAACTTCCTAATGAACAGACTTATCATACTTTTGAAACAAAAACTCCATTACGATTTAAAAAAGTATTAAAATCTCTTCATTCTATGTATCCTAAAGTTTTATTGCCCAAAGATAAATAAAAGGTCTTTTAATGATTAAGAGTATTAGTGTTTTACATGAACCTTCTCAAAATGAGCCGTTTTTAATTTTATCAAAACCGCGTGGCTTGCCCAGTGCACCTTTGAAAGATGGTGATGAATGTGCATATACTCAAGCAGAAAACTTATTTCCAGAATTGCGAAATGTTGTAGGAAAAAAAATCGTTGAGCATGGGCTTGTTCATAGAATTGATACTGAAACTCAAGGCTTACTTTTGATTGCTTCGTCTCAAGCTTTTTATGATTATATGCAGGATATACAGAATAAAGGCTTATTTATAAAGACTTATAAGGCTTTATGCGATGTAAAAATAAAGGCTGATATTGAAATT
Organism: uncultured Spirochaetaceae bacterium; assembly: GCA_902766345.1. Next base: position 1,744 of record CACXDK010000224.1, read on the forward strand.
TCGGAAAATGGATTTCCTTCATCTCCTGATATAGATTTTAAAGGCACAGGTTTTGATTGTATTGTAAAATCTCAGTTCCGACCTTATGGAGTTGGAAGAAAAGAAGTCCGTCCTGTTGATGAGAGGGCTGGTAGAGCTGCTATGAAAAAAGCTTCACCAGATGTCTATGAAACTTGTATTTGTGGCAAATTTAAGGATGAAAAAACTGAATGCAGTGTTACTTGTTCTATAACAAAAGGGTATAGGCATCAAGTTCGTTGTCATCTTGCGTGGATTGGACTTCCGATAAAAGGGGATCCTGTTTACTCGACTATTTTTGAAAATGATGTTCATTCTAACGAATTTTTCTTTACTGCAAGTGGTTTACGTTTCCCTAATATAGATGGTAATGAATTGTCTTTTTCGATATGATTTGAGAGTTTACAAATAAGAAGATTTTTCTAAGTAAGTGGTAATAAAAAAAGACCGCTAAAAAGCGGTCTGTATATATGTGCCCGGAACAAGACTTGAACTTGCACACCCGTTAGAGCTCTAGTACCTGAAACTAGCGTGTCTACCAATTCCACCATCCGGGCAAAAAGTATATAAAATATATACAATTTTTACACTTTGGTCAATAAAGGATACTGTTTTTTTGAAAGGATTATTAAAAAAGTCCCATTCTTGTAAATATAATTCCAAGAATTGCAAATAAAACAACAAGACTAACTATGTATAGCCATATAGGAGCATCATCGTTATGTGTCTGTTTTGATTTATTCATTGTTTTTGGATAAAGATTAGAAGATTTTTTTTGTTTTTGAGGATTTCTTTGTGATTCAGATTGATTTGTTTGTGTTCCAAAAATATCATCAGGTGTCATTGCATAATGACATTTAGGGCATCCATCCTTAAATGCTGTAACTGCCCCCATGTGTCCACATTGTGGACATCTGACTGCAGAGAAAAATCTACCACAGTGAGGACAGAATCGTGCATTTGCAGCTACTTCCTCACCGCAGTTTTCACAAAAGTATTTAGCACTTTTTGATTTAGCCATAATTTATTCTGTACCTAAATTGTCTACGGAATAATTATAGATCTGCCATATACCGTCTCTTTGGCGGACATAATAGGTATACCGTTTCTTTTCCGTAAATGTTCCATTATCGAAATATTCTAGAACTTTTACGCTTCCTTCAATTTGAGAATATGTTGTTGTTTCAATTTCAAATTTTGAAGGAATTGCTACTATATCTGAATCAATACGGTTTTGCTGTAAGTCAGAACGGAACGCAGCAAGCATTTGATTTCTTCCGTCTGCACTTTCTGCATTATATCTACTGCTCCTTGATGGATTTCTTTTCAGCATTTCTTCAAGATTCATGTATAGAAAGTATTGATCCCAAAGACTTCTCTGACGTGCAATAATTGTCTGCTCTATAACTTTGTCAGGACTGATTTCTTCTGGCTGTAATACAGCTGCTGTTGGAACTGCAACAGGAATCTTTGATGAAGAAGCTGAGGCAGGCGATGGGCGAACTTCCAAACTAAGACGATTTGAAACAATATACTGATTTTTCTTATTATAAAGTTCTGGATAAAAACGTAAATCTACATAATATATGGAAGCTCGTTTTACATCTAAGAATTCTTTTAAATTCTCTACAAAAGAGTATTCTTCTCCAGGCTCTAGAGCAATTTCTCTAAAATAAACTGCCTGACTGGTTGTTCGTTTTTGAACAAGTGCATTTGTAGAAGGAAGCTGAGAATTCTTTACATCAAATGCATCGAAATCAATACTGAACATATGGTCGTCAGCCATTTTAAAGCGAAGAGTTTCACTTCCTGTATTTGCAACCGTGACATGGATTTTTACAGGGTTGTTTTCTGAATCTCCCGGATAATACATTGTCCTGTCATAAAACTTAATTGAAACCTTAGCATTGTCGGCCAAAGATTCTGATGCATTTATATGGGCAAGAACAAGAAAAGTTGTTATAATACATAATAGTATTCGTTTCACAGTAATAACTCCCGTCTGTACCACAGACTTAGTTAAATTTCTTTACTTGAATATCGGTTGTTTATGAAAAATAATTTATCACTTTTTCCATTGCTAAAATCTTATACAGCATTTAATTCTTCTGTTCTGCAGACTGCTGACAATGAAATTACGTTTCCTGCAGAAATTTTTGGTTTGAAGGGTAGTTTACCCTCATTTTACATGGCTGAATATATTAAACGTAGAATTGTGAATAGAATTCATGATGAACAGTATGATATTCGTCATGATAGTTTTCAGGAAGATTTTATTATTATAGTAGCTTCTCAGAAAGATGCAGATGAATGTGAATCTGATTTTAATACAATTTTTAATGGAGATGTAAGCGTTTACAAGATGCCTTGGTGGGGAACTATTCCGTATCGTTCAGTGGCTAAAGGAGCAGCTGTGTTTGGACAAAGATCCAGCGTTCTTGCAAAACTGACATCGAGAAATCCTAAGTCTGAAAATCCTAGAATTTTTATTATTCCTCAGAGAGTCTTACTTTCTCCAGTACCAGATCCTTCTTATATTAGAAATCTTATTATAAAGATTCGTAAAGGTCAAAGTTTAGATCCAGAAGTTCTTTCTGAGCGACTTTCATCTCAAGGGTATATTAGAGTTCCTCGAGTTACAGTAAGGGGGGAATTTGCATTAAGAGGAGAAGTTTTAGATATTTTTATGCCAGGTGAATCCTGTGCTAGCCGTATTGTTTTTGATTTTGATACAGTTGAACAGATAAAGTTGTTTGATACAGAATCACAGTCTTCAAAGCAAAATTGTGATAGTCTGATTATTTATCCTATGAAAGAAGTTGTATGGACTGATGAATTATGTGATAAACTTGAAAACTTTTTTAAAGATGAAGATGAGAATGGAATTTATAACGATTTTGCTTCTTATGATGCTAATAGAAAAACTGTAAATTCAGTATTGGCAGGTCAGCAAAGAAAAATTGCTGATGGAGGGCAGAGTGTAATTAATTTTGAAAAAGAAGGTGTTCATTTAAGCTTGTCTGAAGCTGCAAAAAAAGAAAAGGAGCGTATTCTTACAGAACTTTCAATTAATAGGATAACTGAAGGTGAAGAACTTTTTTATGGTGTGTTATGGGATCGGTATTATTCTGTATTTGATTATATTAATGAAGAAACTAGTGTGTTTTGCTTAGATTATGAAAGACTTTGTAATGCTCAAAAACTTATTGCAAATGAGTATACTATTTCATACAGAGGTGCAAGACAGAAGCTTCCTGTTCCTCGTCCAGATTTAGTTCTTTATAATTTTAAGGAGATCCTAGATAAACATTTAAAGAGTTTATATTTTCATACACTTGAAACAGAAGCATCTTTTGAAGATGTAGCTTCACCATCATGTTTTAATATTCAAAGTGAATCTCCTCAAAGTTTTTTTGGGAATATAAATTATTTTAAAGAGCAATTAACTTCCTTACAAAATGAAGGATGGCATATATATATTTTTGCAGATAGTGAAAATCAAGCATTACGTATAAAAGAAGTGATAAAGGATTTTCTTACTATAGATTCAAATCTTAAATTTCCAGTAGAAGTTTTTCCTTTAGCAATTACAGAAGGGTTTTCCATTACTGATGAAAAACTTCTTATAATTCAGGAAAATGAAATTTTTGGACGAAAAAAGGCTGCCCCAAAATCTATACGAACTGCAAAGTCTAAGATTATAGATACTTTTGTAGAATTAACTCCTGGAGATTATGTTGTTCATATTAATAATGGAATAGGTCTTTTTAAAGGAATTGAGCGCATAAAATCTATGGGCACAGAACGTGACTATATAAAACTTGAATATGCTGATGAAGAATTTGTTTTTGTTCCTATAGAACAAGTAAATTTAGTTCAAAAATATATTGGAAATGAATCTGAAAAACCTCGTCTTGATAGAATCGGATCAAAAAACTGGAAAGTTCGAAAAGCTAAAGTCCAGCAGAAAGTTGAAGAAATTGCTGAAAAACTTATTGATTTATATTCCAAACGAAGTGCTTCACGCGGTTATGCTTTTCCAAAAGATACCGAATGGCAGGCAGCTTTTGAAGCTGCATTTCCTTATGAAGATACTCCAGATCAGTATAACGCTACCCAAGATATAAAATCTGATATGGAACGTCCAGTTCCTATGGATCGACTTGTATGTGGTGATGTTGGATATGGAAAAACTGAAATAGCAATGCGTGCTGCATTTAAGGCTGTCATGGGTGGAAAACAAGTTGCATTTTTAGCACCTACCACTATTCTTGCAGAACAGCATTATGAAAACTGTATTGAGAGATTTAAAAATTTTCCTGTCCAAATTGCTATGTTGTCACGATTTGTTTCTACTTCAGTGCAAAAGAATATTATTGAAAAACTTGCATTAGGTAAAATTGATATTGTAATTGGAACTCATAGAATCATACAAAAGGATGTTATTTATAAAGATCTTGGATTAGTAATTATAGATGAAGAGCAGCGTTTTGGTGTAAAAGATAAAGAAAAACTTAAGATACTAAAAACAAATATTGATAGTCTTGCAATGAGTGCTACACCAATTCCACGAACTCTGCATATGAGTCTTTTGAAGATTAGAGATATGTCTCTTTTGACAACGCCTCCTCATAATAGACAACCTATTGAAACGGCAATAGAAGCATACTCTGATGAAAAAGTAGCAAAAGCTATAAGACAAGAAGTTGAG
>CACXDK010000225.1 GCA_902766345.1 uncultured Spirochaetaceae bacterium
ATTCTAATGAAGAATGGAAATCTTACATCCGTTCTGAAATAAAACTTTCTGCAAAAAATGGAAGTGGTATTGGTTCATTAATAAGCAGTGCAAAAAGTATTTTGTGTGGTGGCGAAGAAAGTGACCGCAATGCCGCTGGCTTAGGTTCTCAAAGACAAAGAAACTCTGTGAGCGAAGCCCTTGAACGCATTCAGCATGCATTGACTATTGCACAAGATGGAAGCTATGGGCTGGATGCTGTTGTTCAGGACTTGGAAGACTGCCTTGATAGTCTTGGTGAAGTTACTGGTGAAGTTACTCCTGATGATGTATTAGGCTCTGTTTTTGCAAACTTCTGTGTTGGTAAATAGTGCCTGTTTTACACTTTCTCCATGAATAAATTCAAATGGAATAAATTTATTCTGTGGAGGGGTGTTTTTTTCAATATTATCTAACAGAATGTTCAGCCCTTCATCTGCAAGTAAATCTGTGTTCTGCCGTATAGTTGTAAGGCGCGGCTGATAGTATTCGCTTATTGAAATGCCGTCAAATCCTGTTATGGAAATGTCATCTGGAACTCTGTAGCCTAAGTCCGAAAGCTTTCTTATTGCACCAATTGCCATTACATCTGACATGGCGAATATGGCTGTCATGTCAGGGTATCGCTCTACGAGTTTTTGGGCGGCTAATGCTCCGTCTTCAAAGGAATACTTGGAAGTCATGTAAGCTTGGTCGTAGTTAAATTCTAAGCCTGCTTTTGTAATGCTTGATAAAAATCCATCATAGCGTCTTTGTGTAATTCCTGAACCGCACAAATCACCACCAATCACGCCGATTTTTGTATGTCCCATCCGAATAAGATAGTCTGCGGCATGACTGGCTGCGGTAAAGTTGTCAGTGCTTACGCTTGAAATGCGTGCACCTTCTATTAACTGCGATTCATTTGATATTACTACGCATGGAACTAAAAGCCGTGCAAAATCATCTTTGAATAAGTCGGGGCTCCCCCCTAAAAAGATTATGCCTACAGGCTTTTGTTCATAATATATGCGGTTGGCAGCTTTTGCTTCGTTGTCATACTCATCAAGAACAACAACGCTTGCACTGTATGGAAGCTGCTCAATCTTTTTTTGTATGCGTTCCAAAAGACTGTTTAGAAGAATGCTGGAACTTCCTTTTACTAGAACTTCTATTGTTTTTCTGTCCTGAGTTTTCAAAAGTTTTGCATTCGCGTTAATTATGAAATTATGCTTTTTCACTACTGCCAGAACTTTTTCCCGTGTCTTTTCGCTCACGTCTGGGTGATTGTTAAGCACACGGGATACAGTTCCTATGGCACAGCCACATTCACGGGCAATATCCTTTATTGTCATGGCAGGTTCATTATCCCTTTACTGCACCAGCTGTAACACCGTTTATGATATATTTCTGTGCAGAAATATAGAATGCAATTATTGGAACAATAGCAACAACAAGCATTGCCATGAATCCACCGTAATCTGTTGAACCGTAAGCTCCCTGCATTGCAAGCTGGATTGCTACTGGAACAGTTTTGTGGTCAGAACCGAGGATAAGATATGGAAGCAGATAGTCGTTCCAAATCCACATTGCTTGAAGGATTGCAACTGTGATTGCTGTAGGTTTAAGCATTGGAAAAACTATAAGGAAATATGTCTGGAGAGGATTGCATCCGTCAATTGTAGCTGCTTCTTCTACTTCTAGAGGAATGGACTTTACAAAGCCAGTAAACATGAATACTGTAAGTCCTGCACCGAATCCAAGATATACGAATAATATTCCAAAGACATTGTCAAAGCATATTCTGTTTACTACGAATGTCATTGTGTACATGACCATCTGGAATGGAACAATCATGCTGAATGTGAATGCATAGTACAGTGCTTTTGTGAATTTTGACTTTGCACGTACAATGTACCAGGCTGTCATTGATGTACATACGATTATGAGTAATACGCTTGCAACGGTAATCCATACAGAGCGGATAAATGAAATGAAAAATCCTGAAGAGGTAATTCCGCGGATGTAGTTTTCAAAACCTACGAACATTGCTCCTGTTGGCAGTGCAAACGGATCTGTAGAAACATACAGTCGTGACTTGAACGAGTTCATGAATACCAAAAGGATGGGGAATATAAATATTGCAGTAAGCACTATAAGGAGTGCTGTCTGGAAAGTTCGTGATGCGGCACGGTTCTTTTCAATCATCATTGTTCTATCTCCTTTGTGTTTGTAAGTTTGAGCTGTACAAAGGCAATTATTGCTACAATAAAGAAGAATACTACAGCCTTTGCCTGTCCTACGCCTTGGAATCCTGTGCGTCCGTAGAAGGTCTTGTAGATGTTCAGTGCGAGCATTTCTGTTTCTGTTCCTGGTGCACCGTTTGTAAGGGCAAGGTTCTGGTCAAACATCTTAAATGAGTTTGCAAGTGTAAGGAACATACAGATTGTGATTGATGGCATTACCATTGGTATTTTTATTTTGAACAGCGTGGTAAGAGGTGATGCTCCGTCTATGGATGCTGCTTCAAGCATTTCTGATGAAATGTTTTGAAGTCCTGCAATGTAAATGACCATCATGTATCCTATGAGCTGCCAGTTGGTCAGAATGACAAGACCCCAGAAGCCGTATTTTGCATTGAATGAAATGTCTTCGCCAAAATAATGCAGGAGCACTCCATTTATGAGAAGGTTCCAGATGTATCCAAGTACGATACCACCTATGAGGTTTGGCATGAAGAACACTGAGCGGAAAAAGCTTGTTCCTTTAAGTCCGTTGGTAAGCAAGAGGGCAAGAATAAAGGCAAACACATTTACCGTAATCATGGAAACTATGGTGAACAGCGTTGTAAAACTTAATGCATGGATGAATTCATTGTTAAGTGTAAATGCCCTTATGTAATTCTTTAGACCGATGAAATGTGCATCTGTAATTACTTTGAACTTTGTAAATGAAAGTACGAATCCCATTACAAATGGTATGAAGAAAAACAAGATGAATGCAAGGAGAGTAGGCAGTACGAATATTGGAAAGTATTTCTTTAATGCCTTGTTGTTTTCCATATAGAACTCCTCTTAAAAGTTATAAAAAAAGCGGCTGCTTTATTACAGCCGCCTGTGATTAGAAGATTAATTATTCTTCAACCAATTCCCATTCTGTTTTCCAGTTGTTTACTACGTTAGAAGCAACTGTGTTCCAGTCTTTTGAACCCTGGCAGTACTGCAAGAGGTCTGCACCGAAGTTGTCCTTGAATGTCTGTGATGGGAACAATGTGAAGTTCCAAGAAACAGAAGTAATTCCCTTCTTTGACATGTACTTAAGGATTTCTTTTGCCAATGGGTCTGTTGGTTTTTCATTTTCTGCAAATGTATCGAATGGAGCAATGAAGCCGAGCTTTGTTGTTACATACTTCTTTCCTGTTGGTGATGAGTACAACCAGTAAATGAAGTCTGCTGTAGCCTGCTGATCAGCCTTTGATGCTTTCTTGTTGATACAATAGAAGTTTTCAGTACCGATACAAAGTCCCTGTGAAGATTCTCCAGCTACGCCTGTGTAGATTGGAAGATACTTTACGTTTTCTGCTTTTACTTTGTTTCCAGAAAC
>CACXDK010000226.1 GCA_902766345.1 uncultured Spirochaetaceae bacterium
AACTTCAAGATGATTTCATAACTATTTCTTACGATGAAAAACCAGGAATTCAGGCAATAGCGAATACCGTTGATGATAAAAATCCAACCCTTGAGCACGGTTTTACAGCCCGTGACAGCGAATACAAAAGACTCGGCACGCTTTCGCTTCTTGCAGGAATCAATCTTGAAGATGGTGAAGTAATTTCAATTGTGAGGGAACGCCACGCAAGCGATGAGTTTATTGAATGGTTGAAAATTGTTGATGAAAAATATGATAAAGGAAAGAAAATTATCGTAGTTCTTGATAATCATTCAGTCCACAGATCTGCAAAAACGAATGAATATCTTGAAACAAGAAAAGAAAGATTTGAATTTGTGTTCACGCCGAAGCATGGTTCCTGGCTGAACATAATTGAAGGCTTTTTGGGTAAATTTTCAAGACAATGCCTTAGGGGACTTCGTGTAAAAACGAAAGATGAACTTAAGGAAAGAATCATGAAATATATGGATGAAGTAAACGAAAATCCAGTAATTCCAAATTGGACCTACAAAATGGACGAAATCTTAATTTTGTAGGTTATTTTAAAAACGTTGTACTAGCTTTGAGGAAGTCTACATCTATGAACGCTAAGTGTTTCTATTATCGTTGACACATCAAAGTTTAAGCTGTAAAATTTATACATTATGACTTCAATAGCAATAGGACTGCTTATCCCTTTTGTGGGAACAACGCTCGGAGCTGCCTGTGTGTTTTTTATGAACAGGCAGATAAGTGACCAACTTAACAGGTTTCTAACAGGATTTGCAGCAGGCGTTATGGTTGCAGCCTCAGTATGGTCTCTGCTTATTCCAAGCATGAACATGGCGGAAAACCTTCACCGCATGTCATTCATTCCAGCTTTAACAGGCTTTCTTTTTGGAATGGCATTCCTGCTTCTGCTTGATACAATCACACCGCACCTTCACGCACTTGCAAAAAAGCCTGAAGGTCCAAAAACCAAACTTTCACGTACAGCAATGCTTGTTTTTGCAGTTACGTTACACAACATTCCAGAAGGAATGGCAGTAGGTGTAGTGCTTGCAGGCATGATAAGCCAAAACGCACTTGTAACAGCTGGTGCAGCTTTCGCCCTTTCTGTAGGAATTGCAATCCAGAACTTTCCGGAAGGTGCCATTATCTCCATGCCACTCCGCTCAGAAGGCAACACAAAAATAAAATCATTCATGTTCGGGTTACTTTCTGGAGCAGTAGAACCAGTTGCAGGATTTATCACAATAATCCTAACTGGATACATACTTTCATTCATGCCTTATCTGCTTTCGTTTGCGGCAGGTGCAATGATGTATGTTGTAGTAGAAGAACTTTTGCCAGAAGCTACAAGTGAAGGAAAGTCCAACATCGGAACAATAGGCTTTGCTCTTGGCTTTGCACTAATGATGGTGCTGGACGTTGTGCTTGGTTAAGATTATTCTTTAGTTTCTTCAAGTTCCTTAAGAGCAGCATAGAATTCTGGGAACTGGCGCTCCAAAATTAAAGGCTTACCTTCTGGGCTTAAAAAGCAATGGGAACTTTGTGCAGTACATGCAACAACACCATTGCATTTCATTGTATAGCCCAGAACGAGCTTTACTGCAGAACATTTTATGACACGCATTTCTATAGAAAGGACATCAGGAAATGTAGTTGTTTTTTTGTAATCGCAGGTAACACTGACAACAGGAGAAATTATCCCCTGCTCTTCCATTTTTGCATACCCCCATCCAAGCTGATCCATAAAATCCAACCGGGCTTCTTCCATAAAGCGAATATAGTTTGAATGATGAGTTATGCTCATTTTGTCTGTTTCGTAATAATTAATTTTGTGAATATAAGGTTTCATGTGTACATGATATACCACTACCATTATTATTACAATAGAAAAAAGTCCGCAAGGCAAAGGCTTACACCCTAACCCCACGGACCTAACGCACCCTAAATCAAGCTGGCTTTATGCACTCTCTCCAAGTTTTCTACATTCAGCAAGTGTATCTTCATCAGGCTCAAGATGACCTTTCAAGCCTTCTCCATTTACGACAGTACCACCAGAAGATGCAATTCTGTCTGCCCAGTCACGAAGCCATTTTCCATCGCCCCAATCATAAGAACCAAAGATTGCAACTTTTTTTCCAGATAATCCACTTTCAATTTTGCCAAAGAAGTCTTCTACAGAATCTTCAAGAACTTCATCGCCCATGGCAGGACTTCCAAGAATCAGAACATCACATGCAAGAACTTCTGCAACGTCTGCTTCATCAGCTTTTGCAAAGACAAGTTCTGCGCCAGAACTTTTTACACCTTCT
>CACXDK010000227.1 GCA_902766345.1 uncultured Spirochaetaceae bacterium
GCAAAATATACATCTGTACATTCTCTTTCCGACTTGCCAGCAATCATCGCAATTTTCCTTGCATACTCTGCCACTCTCATGGAATGTCCGTGAGTGTATTCATCTTTTGCATCAATGGCATTTGCAAGGGCTGTAGCGGTCTGCTCAAACATAAGCTGAACATGCTTCTGCTCATTTCTCAAGAACTCAATCTCAAGCTTGTTGGCACGCGCCACTCTATTATTCATGTCTACAAGAACAAAGATATAGAGCATGATGACTTCGCCAACAAGTGCTATGGTCTGGCATGAAATGCCGTAATTAAAGAACTGAATCAAGGTCGCTATTATAGGCACAATATTAAAAAGAAGAAGAGGAATAAGGATATTTTTCTTTATGCGTTTACAGTGCTGTAATATAGTAGAAATCTGCAGTGCGGCACAGATTCCTGGAATAAGATAGCCAAAAGCATGTAATCTTCCACGATGATAGCGGTTACTGGCGTCAAATGTATAGTAAAAATCGAAAAACTGAGAGATTATCAACATTATGATGCCAAAAACAAAGACCGCATCAGAGATGCGAAGCTTTCGCGGTGCATGGGAAAGTCCACCTTCATGGGTATAAAGATCCATAAGATATACATTGTAAGTGTGAAGGATGCACAATGAAAAGAAAAAGACGCTGAAATTGCTGATGCGAACCATCCACCAGCCAAGTTCAGATGTATTGCCTCGGTAGATATAGGCAAAACGGTCCATGATTAAAAGCATTCCAGCAACGAATTCCATGCCCATGAGCGTAAGGCGACGTTTAGTACCCAGCGTTTTGGAAAAAAAACTGAGGATGGATAAGACAAAGCAAGAACCACTTAAAAACAGCATGATATTCTGCTGATGGAGCCGTATAAAATCCATATATCTATTATAACAGAGGAAAGTCCAAAAGTCTAAAGAAAACCTCAAATAATTGACAAGTAAACACCTTTACCTTAAAACCGTTGCATTGGAAATCCATAGTACAGGGTGGCTTGCCTCTCATTTCTTTAATGGGAGGACTGCGTAGCATGAATAAGTACGAAATTGCGATGCTTGTAATCGCGACTTTAACTTTAATTGTTACAGCACTGAACCTCTTCAAGTAAAATTGAACTGGCAAAAAAAGAGCCTGCCCTAGTGTCGAAGCTTCAGGACAGGCTTACAAAGCTAACAGAGGCGAACCACAGTACTGTGGATTTCCTCTTTATTTTTTAAATATAGCACAAGTCGCAAAAAAGTCAATAACAAGAACAAAGCTGCATAATAAACTGTTCAAGAAACTTTTCTTTGGAATTGAAAATCCTACTAAAATAGTGTACATTTATTTTGATACTATTATGAAAAACAGACCTTTATTAAAAGACGTACTTGGAAAACAAATGCTGTATCTGGACGGAGGCACAGGCTCCGTACTCCAGTCATGGGGCTTAAAGCCAGGAGAACTGCCAGAACGGTGGAACATTACTCATCCCGACAAAATTACAGAACTGGGGTACCTTTATTACCGTGCAGGCTCCAACATCATTTGTACAAACACCTTCGGTGCATTCAGCTCCAAGTTTTCGCTAAGTCCAAAAGGCTCTGTTGCAAATAATGTATTAAACGCACAGGACAATCTTGAAAGCATAATAAAAGCAGCAGTTGCAAATGCAAAAAAAGCACGCGACAAAATAGAAAACGAACCAATTCCAGAAGCCGAACTGGAATCACTACGAAAGGCAAATCTTGCCCCAGAAGGACTTCCTCCTTCAGAAAGATTACATTACGTTGCATTTGATATAGGTCCATGTGGCAAACTGTTAAAGCCAATGGGCGACCTTGATTTTGAAGATTCCGTTACACTGTTCAAGAACAGCTTCCGCATAGGAATTGCCGCAGGAGTTGATGCTGTCTATATAGAAACCATGAACGACAGCTATGAAGTAAAATCTGCTGTTGTTGCAGCAAAAGAAGTCATGGAAGAACTCAATGTAGATCTTCCAATCCTTGCAAGCACCGTATATGACGAAACAGGACGGCTTCTTACAGGTGCAGATCCAGAAACAATGACAGCGATTCTTGAAGGACTTGGCGTAAGTGCATTCGGAATGAACTGCTCGCTTGGACCAAAACAGATGGCGCCTATTGTTCCTCGCCTTACAGCAGGGGCAAGCCTTAACATTCTTGTAAAGCCGAATGCAGGGCTTCCACGCACGGAAAACGGCAAAACCGTATACGATGTAAATGCAAGCGAGTTTGCAACAATAATGAAAGGCATTGCAGAAAACGGAGCAAACATTCTTGGAGGCTGCTGTGGCACAACTCCAGAATATATCTGTTGTACGGTAAACCAGACTCAGAACAAAACTCCTGCAGTTGTAACACAGAAGCAAGATTCCGTAATCTCTTCATATACACACATTGTAAAGCTTGGAGGAAAGAACCCTCCAGTACTTATAGGTGAACGCATAAATCCGACAGGGAAGAAAAAGTTTAAGGAAGCATTGCGTAATAAAGACCTTGCATACATTGTGTCGCAGGGGCTTGAACAGGAACAGAAAGGCGTTCATGTCTTAGACGTAAACGTAGGACTTCCAGAAATAGACGAAAAGCAGATGATGCTTGATGTAGAATATGAATTGCAGTCCGTCACTGCCCTGCCACTCCAGCTGGACACTTCAAGCCCAGAAGTCATGGAAGCAGCCTTACGACGTTACAACGGCAAGGCACTGGTAAATTCCGTAAACGGCAAGCAGGAAGTAATGAAAGCCGTGTTCCCTCTCGTAAAAAAATACGGCGGTGTTGTAGTTGCACTTACAATAGATGAAGACGGAATTCCAGAGACAATGGAAGGACGCATGAAAATTGTAAAAAAGCTGTACGACACTGCAGCAAGCTATGGCATTGCAAAAAAGGATATTATCATAGACCCTCTTGCCATGGCTGTAAGTTCTGATGACAAAGCTCCTATTGCAACGCTTGAAACCGTACGTGCCGTTTACGAGATGGGTGGAAACACTTTGCTAGGCATTTCAAACATATCTTTCGGTCTGCCAGAACGCGAAATAGTCACTGCGGCATTCTTTACAATGGCTTTGCAGAATGGACTTTCCGCAGCAATAATGAATCCTAATTCGCTTGAAATGATGAAAGCCTACACATGTTTCTGTCTTTTGAGCATGCATGACCCGCAGTGTCTTTCGTATCTTGCATTTGCACAAAAATACACAGAACAGAAAGAACAAGCCGCAAAGGCTGCAAACTCAGCACAGAATGAACAGGCTTTACAGCAGATTGCAAGCATTGCTCAGGCGGCACTGGGAGGAAATTCCATTCCGCAAATAGCAGGTAATACTGCGGCAGGTGCAGGCTCAGCTGAAAAAAAAAAGCCTGAGCAAAACAGCTCAGGTGAACAGCCTTTAACAAAGGCAATCATAAAAGGACTTAAAACCGAAAGTGCCAACATTACTGCCGAACTGGTAAAGACGACAGAACCTCTTGCAATAATAAATGACTTTCTAATTCCTGCCCTTGATATTGTAGGAAAAGGCTTTGAGGCAAAGAAAGTGTATCTGCCCCAGCTTTTGATGAGTGCAGAAGCCGCAGGAAGTGCATTTGCCGTAATAAAAGAATATCTTGCACAGACAGGCAAGACAGGAAAAAGCCGAGGAACAATCATTCTTGCAACTGTAAAGGGCGACATTCACGACATTGGAAAGAATATTGTAAAAGTCCTGCTTGAAAACTATGACTTTACTGTAATAGATTTGGGGAAAGACGTGCCACCTGAGACTATAGTAGACAGGTGCGTACAGGATCATGTGCTTTTAGTAGGACTTTCGGCCCTCATGACAACTACAGTGCCAAGCATGGAAGAAACCATAAAACAGCTTAAAGAAAAAGCCCCTTGGGCAAAAACCTGTGTTGGAGGAGCCGTCATGACACAGGAATATGCAGACATGATTCATGCAGACTGCTATGCAAAGGATGCCATGGCAACAGTAAAGTATGCGCAGACAGTGTTTCAGGAATAATAAGGAAAACA
>CACXDK010000228.1 GCA_902766345.1 uncultured Spirochaetaceae bacterium
AGAAAGATAGTCATGTACTGCCTGTTGCAGTATGCCAGAACCTTTTCCGTGAATGACGGAAAACTCTTTAAAATTATGGATGGCACATAAGTCCACCTGATGTTCCAATGCTTTCATGGCTTCTTCGTAGCGCATTCCAAGCAGTCTAAGCTCAAATTTTGGTGTTTCATCTTCTATTATAATAGAAGAACTTGTTACTGACTCTACATTGATTTCGGCTGTTGGAGCTCGTTCTGGTTCTACTGGAACAAGCTGATTTTGTGGTACGCTCATTTTGAGAGAGCCAAACTGAACTATCCAGCTGCCGTTTTTATTCTTTGAAATTAATGTACCACGTCTGCGTGCAACACCTGCAAAAACTTCAATGCCAGGCTCAAGCAGCAGTTGAATTGGTACTGTTTTTTTTGTTTTTGGTATTGCTGCAATCTGTTCCTGTACGGATGCTGTAGCCAAGGCTTCTGCATTGGAAAGGCGGCGTTTTGTTTTTTTGTTTGATGTAGATTTACTTTCCTTGTATTTCGCAAGTCTCATGCCATTTTCTGCATACAAGGCTTGTTCTTTGCGGGCATTTTCTTTTTCTTCTTCAAGAATTTTCTGTTGCTCTTCTATTGCTGTTGTCTGCTGTTCTACCTGTTCTTCAAGCATTGTAATGAACTGCTTTACACCGAGAGTTTTTTCTCGTGTAATTTCGCCTTCGCGCAGTTCCCTTACAAGATTTTCAAGACGGCTTCGGGTTTGTCTTAGGAATTCTGTACTTGAAGCATGTTCTGCTTTTTGCAGTTCAATTTCATGCTCTTTTGCTTTGATTTCCCTTTCGTGCAGTTTTAATGCTTTCTGCTGAAGTTCTGCATTTTGAATGCGTTCCTGCCGTTGAAGTTCATCAAGCTCTTCGTGTTTTGCCGTCAGACCTTTTATTAATGTGGAAACATCTGCCTGTTCACTTGAAATATATTCACGTGCTTTTTGTACAATGTCTTCTGGTAAACCAGAGCGAACGGCAATGTCTAATGCATGGCTTTCGCCAGGAATGCCCATGAGCAGACGGTAGGTAGGGCGGAGCGTTGTGTTGTCAAATTCTACCGAGGCATTTATGCACTTAGGATGTGTGTAGCCGTAGTTTTTTAAGATGCCATGATGTGTGGTTACAATTACAAAAGAGTTTCGCTCTATTAAAGTGTCTAAGGCTGCCATTGCAATGGCTCCGCCTTCCTGCGGATCTGTACCGCTGCCAAGCTCGTCTAAAAGAATGAGGCTGTCTTTGTCTGCAAAGTTTATCATTTGCGCCATTTTTTTCATGTGGCTTGAAAATGTACTTAGAGATTCGTCGATGGACTGTTCATCACCAATGTCTGCAAAAACAGAACTGAACACAGGAAGCCGTGTGCCTTCTTCTGCTGGCACTGGAAAACCTGCCTGATTTAACAATGCAAAAAGGGCAATAGTTTTAAGTGTTACGGTTTTACCGCCAGTGTTTGGGCCTGTTATAATCAAAATCCTTTTTCCGTCTAGAAAACAAATGTCTACAGGAACAGCACGGCTTCCTAATAACGGGTGTCGTGCGCCGCGTATTGCTGGCGGTTCAAGTTCAAGGTCACAGTCTTCGGCAAATACTCCTTTTGTAGATGCCTGCCATCTTGCAGCGGCGTAAGCACTATCGAGCATGACAAGGGTTTTTAATGATGCAATGAATTCTTCTTTATACATGCCTATTTTTGCAGTCAGTTCTTTGAAGATTTTTTTTAGCTCTGCCTGCAAATGATATTCTTCTTGAATGAGTTCATTATTTGCCCTTACAACTTCGTCTGGCTCAATGTACATAGTCTGCCCGGAAGCACTAACTTCATGTACAATGCCTTTGATTGTGTTGCGTCTGTCGGCTCTTACGGCTAACAATTCTCTGTCTGCCTTAAATGCAGGTACGTTAGACTGCAATGCCGAACTGAGATTTGGGTCGGAAGTATATTTTCTGATGGCGTTTTCTATTTCTTTGTGAAGCGAAGTTATTCTGCTACGAATTGCCCTTAGTGCAGGTAAATCTTTTACCTGTCCGTCAGTTCCGATTACGGCAAAAATTTCTCGCTGTGCTTGGGAAATGTCTGGCAGTGTGGAAGTTTCTTTTGCAAGATTTGGAATGTTTATGTTTTCCTGTGCTGTCGTTATGTTTTTCTTTAATTTTTCCTGCGCAAGACAGAAAAGACCAATGGCAAAAATCTGATCTTGCTCCAGCTGTGCTCCTTCTTTTCCGAGCAGCTTAAAATATGATTCCACTGGAGGCCAGGCTGATAGTGCACTCTGGTTGTTTGAGCTTATGTATGTGTTCCACTCACGGCCGAGTGATTTTAAATATTCTATCTGTGTTTTGTCTGATACAGGTTCACGTGCAAGAAGACTCTGTTTGCCTTCTTCACTGACAGCAAGTTCTGCAACAGTTTCCCTTATTCTGTAAAAATCAAGTTCTTTTGCAACTGCATAAGATGTGTTCATATTATCCTCTTGTCCTTTGCTGTATTATATGGAGATTTATTATTTTATGCTAGCAAAATTGACATAATCGATTTATACTATAAGTTATGACGAGCAGAAAGAACTCTTGGTTTGTGATTTTTAGTAAAGATTTTCTCAAACAGGAAAAGCGACTTTTCGATTTTAATAAAACCGAAATTCGCCAGTTGAATATTGATACTTTCAGTTTTGTTTCTTTTATCATGCTTGTTGTTGGTTTGTTGCTTTTTACAGGCTCTCTGCTTTTTTCTTACAAGTTGGGCTACATTTTATTTATTGCTGTTTTTTATTCCCTGTCGATTATTCTTGCAGTCCTTTTTAAATTTGCAGATAACATAAAATATTCGATTCTTCCGCTGATGTACTTGGAAACTCTGGTTATAAATTGTGCGACTATCTTTGCAAGTATATTTTCCAATTCGGGAATGCATCTTGCGGTTTCCTTTTCGTGTATTCAGATTATCATGCCTATTTTGCTGTTTGATAAATCTTTACGGGTTAATGCGTATTTTATCTTCATTTATATAGTTCATACAGTTTTGATGTTTGCCTTGAAACCAAGAGATATTGCTTTGCTGGATTTTCTTGGAACAACTGTATTTTCTGTGGCAGGGTTGTTTTTGGGCATGTACTTACGTTATACAAGGCTTGCCATGCTTGATAAAGACCGCATATTGATTTTACAGCGTGATAATGATGTTCTTTCGGGGTTTGGTAACCGCAAGGCTTTGTTTGTAGATATGGAAAAATACATGAAGTTGCCTATTCTGAATATCATTATGATTGATATTGATCACTTTAAGCTTTTTAATGACACTTATGGGCATTTGGCTGGTGACGACTTTCTGATTTCTATATGTGAATGCTTTAAGAAACTGGAAGATGAATATCGCATTAAATTTTACCGCTTTGGCGGCGATGAATTCACGGTTCTTGCTTCTGATTATTCTATGTACGAGCTTGCAGCTATTGCTGAAAAAATAAGAATTCGTGTTGAAAACATGAATAAGTTTTTTATTCATGGCATAAATGGTCATGTTACGGTGAGTGTTGGCTATTCCCTCATAAAGACAGAGCCTGTTATGACGGCAGAATCTTGCTTTAAAACTGCTGATGAAGCTCTTTTTCTTGCAAAGGAAAACGGACGTAACAGAACCGAAGCGTATGTAATGCAATCGTAAAAATTTCATAAATATACACATTGACATTTTTTCCTCTTTACCGTATAAAATGATAACGGTTCTCAAATTGGAATATAAGACTAAACAGCAGGATTTGATTTTAGATTTCCTCAAAAATTCAGACCAGAAACACTTTACGGCAATGGAGCTTGCCGAACACTTTAAG